>JBBRFV010000085.1:0-8567 GCA_038241335.1 Caulobacterales bacterium
GACCTGAAGTCCAACCAGAACTTCCTGGCCCTGCAAAGCCAGCTCGAGGGCACGGAGAACCAGATCGCGGTGGCACGACGCGACTACAACGAGGCGGTGCGCGACTACAACACGACGCTGCGGACCTTCCCCAACATCATCTGGGCCAAGACCGCGCACGGCGACGCCAAGCCGATGCTGTTGTTCGCGGGCAATGAGGCCGCGCAATCGGCTCCGCAGGTCAATTTCAACGGCCTGAATCCCGCCACGCCCGGCGCGGCGCCGGGTTCCCCGCCCCCGGCCGCTCCCGCCCAGTGACACTCACGTCCCTCCGTGTATCGCCGCAGCGGCGGCCGGCGGTCGTCGCCCTGCTGGTCGCGCTGGTCTGGCTGGCCGCCGTCGGGCTGGCGCGCGCCGCCGAGCCGACCTTCCCGGCCCTCACAGGGAGGGTGGTCGATCAGGCCAACATCCTGTCGCCGGCGAAGGAGCAGGCGCTCTCAGCCAGACTCGAAGCGCTGGAGCATGACACCACCGACCAACTGGTCGTCGTCACCCTTCCGTCGCTGCAAGGCTATGAGATCGAGGACTACGGCTATCGTCTCGGGCGCGCCTGGGGCATCGGCCAGCAGGGCAAGAACAACGGCGCGCTGCTGATCATCGCCCCCACCGAACGCAAGGTTCGCATCGAGGTGGGCTATGGCCTCGAGCCGATCCTGACCGACGCCCTGTCGGCGCTGATCATCCAGAACCAGATGCTGCCGGCTTTCCGGACCGGCGGCTATGAACAGGGGATCACCGACGGCGTCGACGCCATCGACCACCAGCTCCGGCTCGATCCGGCCGAGGCCCAGGCGCGCGCCGCCTCGGTCACGCCGGCGAAATCGAAGGCGCCGGGCCTGCCCATCGCCTTCATCGCCCTCGTGCTGTTCTTCCTGTTCTTCGGCATGCTGGGCGGTGGTCGGGGCGGTCGGCGACGGGGCAACGGTCTCGGCGCCGTCCTGCTCTGGGGCGCGGCTGAAGCCATGCGCAACGGCGGTCGCGGCGGCTGGGGCGGCGGAGGCGGCGGCTTTGGCGGCGGAGGCGGTGGAGGATTCGGCGGCGGCGGCGGCGGGTTTGGCGGCGGGGGGGCCTCGGGCGGATGGTGATCAATGCTGTTCCAGACGCCCAGGGCCGCGTCGCCACCGCTATCGCAGCGGCGGAATCCCGAACCTCGGGCGAAATCTTCTGCGTGCTGGCCCGCAGGGCGGCGACCTATCATGACGTCTCGCTGGCCTGGGCCGCGGCAGCGGCGCTGATCCTGCCGCTGGGCCTCTTGCCGCTCGGCTTCGATCCCGCCTGGCTGCCGGGTTTCGGCGACGGTTGGCAGGCCGCGCATCTCGCCGCGCAGGACCTGACAGTGGGGATTGCAATCAGTGCCTACGCCATCGTCCAGGCGCTCGTCTTCCTGAGCGTTTTCCTGCTGACCTCGATCCCGGGGGTGCAGCGCTGGGTCACTCCCCGCTCGCTGCGACGGACACGGGTCCGCCGCGCCGCCCTGCAGCAGTTCCTCGCCCACGGCCTGCACGTCACCGAGGCGCGCACCGGGGTGCTGATCTTCGCCGCGCTGGCCGAACACCAGGTGGAGGTGGTGGCCGACGAGGGCATTCATTCGAAGGTCGACGAGACAGTCTGGGTCGAGGCTGTCGCCGCCCTGACCAAAGGGCTTGGGTCGGGTGATCCCGTCTCCGGATTCGAGGCCGCCATCGCCCTTTGCGGCGGCGTCCTGGCCGCTCATTTCCCGCCGAAGCCGGTCAACCGGAACGAGGTTCCGGACAAGCTGATCCTGATCTGACCGTCTCTGCCCCCATCAGGCCCCATTCCGCGTTGAATTGGCCAAGGAACCCATGGCCCGCCTGCTGACCTACAATGTGCATCGCTGCGTCGGCGTCGACCGACGCCTCGACGTCGGCCGCATCTCGGACGTGATCGCCGAGCATGAGCCGGATGTCGTCTGCCTGCAGGAGCTCGACGTTGGACGGGCCCGCACCGATTTCGTCGATCAGGCCGGCGAAATCGCCGCCCGCCTGTCCATGAGCGTGCATTTCCACGCCGCCATGCGGGTGGAGGCCGAACAATACGGCGACGCCATCCTGACCCACCGTCCGGAGCGGCTGATCCAATCGGGCCCCTTGCCGAGCGTGCGGGGCATTCCGGGCCTGGAGCCGCGCGGCGCCCTTTGGGTGGCGATCGATTTCGACGGCGTCGAGGTGAACATCGTCAACACCCACCTGGGCCTCGTGCCGCGCGAGCAAAGGCTGCAGGCCGCCGCCCTATGCGGCAAGGACTGGCTGGCCCACGCCGATTGCCACGGCCCCACCATCCTGACCGGGGACTTCAACGCCACCTCCCTGACCCGACCCTATCAGGCCTTCACGGCGCGCCTGAAGGACGCACAGCGCCTGCTGGGTCTGAGACCCTCGGTGAAGACGTTTCCGTCCAGCTTCCCGGCCATCCGCATCGACCATTTCTTCGTCAGCCCGGAGATTACGCCGACGCGAATTCACGCGCCCTTTTCCCCTCTGGCGCGGATGGCCTCGGACCATCTGCCGCTCGTGATGGACTTCTCAATCAGCCGGCGGTGATCGGCCCGGCCAAGCGGCTGCTCTCGCGCCGCTTCCACGGCCGGAAGGCGTCGTCGGCCGAGGTCGGGTCGCCCAACTGGAACTCGGCGATCCGCTTTTCCATCCCCGACGGCGGTTCGGTGCCCAGAAGCTGCATCCGGCCCGTGTCGAACCTCTGGATCGCCTCGCCCACCGAGGCGCTGAGCGCCTCGGCCGCGCCGAACGCTTCCGAATCCACGCCGATCCAGTGGCCGAGGGTGCGGTGGCGGAATTTGATGATCGCCCCGCGTCCGGCCTCGGTCCCCGGCTCCACGGCCACGTCACACTCGGTGTCGAAGCCGAGCGAGCGGTTGTTCAGGTTGGTCGAACCGATGCGCAGAATCTCGTCGTCGTAGATGGTCATCTTGGCGTGGACGATGATCCGCTCGCCGCCGGTGGTATGGGGCGCGAAGGCGAAGAAGCGGTTGTTGCGGTCGGCCTGCTCCAGCTGGAACAGGACCTGGGCGCGGGCCGTGTCCATGGTCAGGTGGTCGAACCAGCTGGGGCTGCTGCCGGTCGAAACCAGCACGACTTCTGGCCCGTTCTCCTCGGCCAGCCGCAGCGCCAGCGCCCGGGCGATCACGGGCGAGGTGAAATACTGGTTCTCCATATAGATGAGCCGTTTGGCGCGGCGAATTGCGTCCAGATGCAAGGTCTCGTTTTCGCGAACCTCGGCCCTGCCGGCCCATTTCGGCTCGGTCCGGGCGATGGCGACAGGCACCTCGCGCATGTCGGGCTCGACCCCCTCGGGCCAGGGATCGCTCTCGACCTCATCCGGCACCGTCCGCTCCCAGGTTGAGCGGAACCAGCGTTCCCGAGCGAGGTCCCCCAGCGCCCGCGCGGCCGGTCCGTCCATCACGCACATGACCTCATGCCGCGGCGAGGGAATCACGCCCGACGGTTGGCAGCGGCGAGGATCGCCGTCCAGATGCTCGGCCGAGTCCCAGCGATCCGTCGCGATGTCGCCGCCGCCGCAGAAGGCGATCTTGTCGTCGATGATGACCGCCTTCTGATGATGGCAGGCGCCGATCGGGCCGGGCTGATCGAGACGGAACTCCACCATCCGCCTGCGGAACCAGTTCTGCGCCCGGTGGGGATAGAAGCCTTGGGAGGCGGCGATCAGGAGCGGCGATTTCCAGATCAGCAGGCGAACATCCAGGTCCGGCTTGGCCTTCACCAGCATGCGTAGCTGATGACCGATCTCAGCCTGATGGTCGGTCAGAGGCCGGTTCGGGTCCAGCCGGGTCCGCGGATCAAACTGCCAGCCCAGGATGACGATGGACCGTTCCGCCTTGGCCAGGGCGGAGCGCAGGGCGTCGAAATAGGCGCCGTTCTCCATCAGCACGGCGAAACGGTGGGCCGTGTCGATACGCCAGCAGTTTCGGCCAGGCGTCAGCAGGGTGTCGCGGGGGAGGGTCATGGGAGGTGTGTGGCCGATTCGGATGACGGCGGCACGCGCCCGGTCACACAGGACGCTTGTGCGTGACTTCCGTTCCACAGCGCGAGCAGAAGAGCCAATGGTGACGCTTATTTCATGTGGCGACCGATTGTGGGCGGTCCGGTTTGCGCGCATAACGGCGTCGTCGCAAGGAACGGGGCATCGGCGATGCAGGCGCTGGTCGAAATGCTGATTGGCTTCATCGCCATGCTGGCCGCGGCGGCGCTGTCGCAGTTCGGCGTGAACCTTGACGCTCCGCACAAGATCGACCGCGAGATTCACCGCGTCCACGACTGCAGCGACACCGCGCCGACCGCGCAGATGCTCGCCCGCGCCGACGTCGACCGCGACTGCTGAGGCCGTCGGGGCCCGACTATTCACAACCCGCGCTTTGCGCGCCGGTCATGACCCGTTAGGGTTCAGCAGGCGCTCGCCACGGGCCGTGACGCCGACCTTTGCGTGATTGAGACCGACGCCTGATGAAATCCCCCCGCCGGCCGCCGCTGAACCTGATGGATGCCGATCCGGACGACCGGCCGACGCCCGATGTCCTGTCCGAGGGTTCGCCCGAGGCGGCCGTTTCGAGCCCGCCCGAGCGGCCGATGTCCGAGCGTCGCCGCCGCCGTCTCGCCGAGGAACAGCGCCTCGCCGCGGAGCGCGCCGATCGCGCTGCGGGACTCAAGCCGGCCGCCCCCTCCCTGACGCCGCCGCCGCTGGCCGAGTCCGCCGCAGCCCCCCCCGTCGCCTATGAGCCGCCGTCGGCTCCGGCGCTCTTGCGCAGCCGGGAGGCCCCCGCGCCCACGGGCCGTCACGCCTACCTCGTCGCCGGCGTCGCCTCCGCGCTGTGGATCGGCGGCGTCGCCGCCCTGCTGGCCTATGAAGTCGGATCCGGGGTCGCCGAGATCGAGCCGTTGCGACTGGCCTTCTACGCCCTGATCGCGCTTGCGCCGGCGGGCATGGCCATCATGCTGGCCCACGCCATCCGCCAGGGTGCAGGCCTCGCCGCCGAGACCCGTCGCGCCCGAGACCTGTCCGAAGCCCTCGTCGCTCCGACCGCGCTCGCCGCCCAGCAGACTGGCGAAGTGCTTCATTCCCTGCGCAACGACATCGACCAGGCTTCGCTGGCCGCCGAACGGGCGCGCCATGACATGGTTCTGCTGCGCGAGGCCCTGTCACAGGAGACGGTCCGCCTCAACGAGGCCGCCGAGAACGCCGGCCGTACTGCACGGCGACTGGTCGAGCAGTTGGGCGGCGAGCGCGCCCAGATGCAGACGCTCGGCCTGCAACTCGACACCCAGGCTTCCGGCGTGCTCGACGCCGTCGAACGCCAGTCGCGCATGGTGGTCGACGCCTCCGACCTTGCCCAGACCCAGCTACGCGAGGCGGAAGCCGCCCTGGCCGCCCGCGCCGCTGATCTCGCTGCGGCCGCCGGCGAGGCCCAGGACGCGGCCCGTGTCGCCGCCGACGACCTGGCCCGCCAGACCCTGCGCCTCGAGAACGCCGGTTCCGGGGTGGCCGAACAGATTCAGTCGGTCGAGGAAGGCCTGGGCCAGCAGCGCGCCGCCTTGGTGACCGCAGCCTACGCCCTTCGCACCGATCAGGAGGATTTCTCCGCCCAGGTCGAGAGCCAGCGCGCCCAACTGACCGAACAGCTGTCGGCGACCCGCGCCTTCGCCGGCGAACTCGACCAGGCCACAACCGGCGCGGGTGATTCCATCAAGGATCTGGTGGAGGCCGCATCGGACCAGTTCCGAGCGCTCGTCGAGATGTCCCAGCGCGAGGCCGACGGCTTCGACGCCGCCACCAAGACCGCGCTCGACCGGTTCGAAACCCTCGCGGCCGAGGCTCGGGACGCCCTGGTCGAAGAGACACGCCGGGCGCTGGCCGCGCTGCAGGCGACCGCCGAGGATTCACGGGTCGCCGCCTCGGACGCCGCCGACCAGGCGCAGATCCGCGCCGACCGGTTGGGGGAGGCTTTGTTCGACGCCGCCCGGAAGGCCGACGAGGCTGCGGACAGTCGCGTCGACAGCGCTCGCAAGATCGTCCTCGAAACCACGGGCCTGGTCGACGAGGCGGGCGATCACGCCGCCGGCCGTCTCGAAACCATGATCGACCGGCTGAACCTCGCCTTCTCGCGGATCAATGAGGCGATCGGCGAGCTCGACGACCGCGCTGCCCGACTGCCCGACGAGGCGCAGAAGCGCGTCGACGCCGTCCGCGTCAGCGTCGAAGAGGGTCTGGCCGCCCTGTCTGCAGCTTCGCAGAAGGCCGCCGCCGACACCGAGGCGCTCGACGCCGGCTTCCAGGAGCGGGTCCGCCGCAACTACGATATGCTGACCGAGGCGGTCCGGCTGATGGGCGTGGTCTCCGGGGATGGACCGGGCGGCCGTCGACGCGAGCCCGCTGCGCCTGTCGCCCAAGAGACGGAGGCCCCTCGTCCGGCACGCGCTTCGGCCCGGGATGACGCGCGAGGGTTCGGCCTGCGCGGTCGGTTGAAGCTGGAGCCGTCTCCCGGCGGCGCCCCTGCTGCTGAGGACCGACTGGGCTGGAGCGATCTCGTTGACGACGGACCGGGAGAGGCGCCTCTGGACCTCGACACCCCCCTCATGCCCGTCGGGGCGGCGCCGGACACCGAGGCCCTGGGCGAGCGGATCACCGCCGCCATCCGCCGCATGGGCGTCGACCCGAACGCTCTGCTGCCGCGGTCCCGGGTAGAGGAAGCCGCCGAAGCCATCGCGGGTCGCGATCCGGACCGTGCTCGTCAGATCGTGCGCAAGGTGGCCCCCGCTGCGGTTCGCAGCGTTTCGCGCCGGGTTCTGACCGATCCGGACCTGCGTCTCGACGCCGAGGCCTATGTCCGCGCCTTCTCCGCCGAACTGGCGAACCAGGCGCGAACCGGCGACGCCCCCGGCGTGCTGGTACGTCTGACCTCGGACGGCGGTCGCGCCTTCATGCTTCTGGACGCGGCGATCGGCGACCTGTCCTGAGGCGATACGCCTGATCGGCTTTTCGACTTGACGGGCGTGTCGCCTTGACGACACCGTGCGATGTCACGTTTCTGTCACGAAGACCCGTAGTCGAATGTCGGATTTCGCCGCAGCCCCGCCTGATCTCCGCCCGGCGATCGTGATTTGCGCGTGGGACGCCGATGAAACCGGCTGGGATCCGATCGAGGACCTCTCGGGCAAGCCCTGGAGCCCGCCGGGGGCTCGTACGGTGCACGTCGCCGCTGATACGCCCGACGCCCTGGCCTTGACCCTGTCCGGCCACCTGGGCGACAGCCGTTGTCGGGCCCTGCTCCTGGTCGGCCGCACTCACCGCAGCAACGGCTTCCGCCTGCAGATGCGGGCCGAGAACCGGGGCCTGGACGGCGTCGTACGGCAGAGCGCCGACGGCCCCGGCATGGCCCGCGCCACCGCCCCTGCCGCCGAGATAGTCCGCGCCCTGCAAGAGGCCGGACTGACGGCCGACGCTTCGTCGGACGCCGAGGAGGATGCGGGGAGCTATCTGCTCTACCGCGTGCTGGCGGCCTTGCCCGACGGGGCGAATACGCCGTCCGTCGGGCTTCTTCGCGCGCCGGCTGAACAAGGCGACGCGGCCGTCCAGCGCGCGGTCAAGACGGCGGCGGAGGCCATGACCCGGCGGATGTCGCCCCTGCCCCGCCACAACGCCTTCTAGTTCAGGCCACCGACGCCAGCGCCCGCCGGACCCGCAGGGCCGCGATCAAGCCCAGCCCGGCCAGTCCCGCCATCGCCAGATAACCGCCGGCGCCCCAGGCATCATACAGCGGCCCGGCCGTCGCGGTGGCCAGGCCGATCAGGATACCCGCCGACAGAACCGAGCTCAGGGTCTGAGCCGCCGTCTGGCTGTCGCGGGGAGCCAGGCGCTCGACGATCTGCAGCCCCGCGAGGAAGGTCGCCGCGAAGCTGAGGGCGTGCAAGGTCTGCAGCGGCCACAGCACCCAGAGCGGCGGCGCCCACGCCATCGCCGTCCAACGCGCGATGGCGGCGACTGCGCCGACCGTCAGCAGCAGCCAGGGCCCGATCCCGACCCGGCGACGCCACGGTTCGAACACCCACATAAAGCCGATCTCGACCACCACGCCGAACGCCCATAGCTGCCCGGTGGTCGCCTCGCTGATCCCCTGCGCCTTCCACAGGATGGCGGAGAAGCCGTAGTAGAAGGCGTGGGCCGCCTGCACCGCCCCGACCGCGAAGATGGCGGTCATGAAGGTCGGATCCGCAACCAGCCGGCCCAGACCCTTGAAGCGGTCCGCCCCTAGCACCGGTGCGCCATCCGCCACCGGTTCGGCCGGCAAGGCGAGGGCCGCCGCCGCCGCCCCGCCCAAGGCGGCGATGGCGATCCAGACGATGACCGCGTCCACCGACGCCCTCACCAGCAGGGCCCCCATGATCAGATTGGCGGCGACGAAAGCGGCCGAACCGCAACCCCGAGGGACCGAGAAGCTGAACCCCTCGCGCCGGGCCAGCCGCAGGGTCATCACGTCGGTC
>JBBRFV010000086.1:0-8567 GCA_038241335.1 Caulobacterales bacterium
CGCATCGCGGCGGGGCCGACGTTCGGCGCGCTCGGGACGCTCGGCGGGACGATCCTCGGCTTCGGCGGGGGGCGGCGGGGCGGCGCCGTCGACCTGGGGCTCGCCTTCGCCGCCTTCGAAGCGGCGGGTGCGTTCGTCACGGCGGCGCTCCCAGCGTTCGCGCCGGCTTTCGCGCCGGCCGCCTTCGCCGGTCTGGACGTCGCCGGTCTGGGCGTCGCTGTCGGCGTCGGCGCGGGGCTCGCTCGGAGCAGTTTCGGGCCGGGCCTCGCGCGGTTCGCGGGGCTCGCGCGGGCCGCGATCGTCGCGGTCGCGCCATTCGCGGCGCGGCTGTTCGCCGGCCGGGCGGTCGGCGCGTTCGCCTTGCGGGCGGTCGTTGTGGTTGTTGTTGTAGCGGTCAGGCTGGCGGTCGCCGCCCTCGGCGTCGCGGTCGCGCTGGCGGGCTTCCTGCTGGGCGACGCGGTCGGCCTCGACCTTCTCGGCGGCCATGATGGCGGCGGCCTGGGCCCCGGATTCGTCCTCGAAATCGATGTCGAAGCCCTGGCCGGCCAGTTCGCGCTGGGCGATCTCGGACACCGGACGCGAAGGCTGCAGGGCGCGCAGGACGCGGAAATAATGTTCGGCGTGCTGGGTGTAGTTCTCGGCCAGCACCCGGTCGCCGGCGGCCGAGGCGTCGCGCGCCAGCTGCATGTAGCGCTCATAGACGGTCTGGGCGTTGCCGCGGACCTTGATGTTCTCCGGGCCCTGGGAGTCCCACGAGCGGTTCGGATTGGTGGCGTTGGCCTGACTGGCGCCGCCGCCGCCGCCGGGCTTCCTGTTGCGTCCGCGCTGACGCTTCATGCCCTTGAAATCTCTCATCGGACGCTACCGTGCTTTTTATGAGGGACGGGCCGGCGCGCGTGATGCCGCCTGATGCCGTCCGTTTCGTTGTTCCGCTTCGGGCGGGGCCTATCCCCGCTGGCGATGTGTCGGAAAACCGTTGTCGCCCCGTGGTCCGTCGGACCGAACGGCCCGACCGTCACTGCCCTCTGAGCGCGCGTGGATGGGCCAGAAGCGGACCAAGGCGTGCGTTTTGGGTGGGAGACAGGCCAGACTTAGCGCGGCTCCGGCCGGTTTCCAAGGGGTTTGTTGGACCGGGTCGCCTCACATCTTCGGAATGGGATTGGTCCGTGGGTCCGGGCCGTTGGTGACGACGCGATCGCGATCGGACAGGTCCTTGACCACGATGACGCCTTCGAAGCCCGCCGCCTCGAACAGGGCCTGGACCTGCGGCCCCTGGTCCCAGCCGATCTCGACCGCGAAGATTCCGCCGGGCTTGAGGATGCGCAGGATCTCCGGGGCCAGTTCGCGATAGGCCTCCAGCCCGTCGGGGCCGCCGTCGAGGGCCAGGACCGGGTCGTGGTCGCGCACCTCGGGATCGAGGCCGGGGATGTCGCCCGAGGGGATGTAGGGCGGGTTGGACACCACCAGGTCGAAGCCGTGGTCGGCGAAGCCCGCGGCCCATTCGGTGCGGATGAAGGTGGAGCGGCCGTCGAGGTCGAGATTGGCGGCGTTCTCGCGCGCCACGGCCAGGGCCTCGCTGGAGATGTCCGTGCCCGCGCCCTTCGCCCCCGTCCGCTCGGCCAGGATGGCCAGCAGGATGGCGCCCGAGCCCGTGCCCAGGTCGATCATCTCGAAGGCCCGATGGGGCGGGAAGGCCAGCAGGGCGACGTCGAGGATGGTCTCGGTGTCGGGCCGGGGGCTGAGCACGTCGGGGGTGACGTTCAGCATGATCTTCCAGAAGCCCTTCTTGCCGAGGATGCGCGACACCGGCTCGCGCCGCAGGCGGCGCTGCACATAGCCGTCCAGGGTCGCCTGCTGATCGTGCGTCAGGGCGCGGTAGGGATCGGTGAGGATGTCGGTCCGGCTGGCCCCGGTGGCGACCTCGAGCAGCAGGCGGGCGTCGATGGACGGGCTGTCGATGGCCCCGGCCTTGAGCGCGGCGGTGGCGGCCTTCCAGGCGGTGACGAGGGTGGTGTCGGTCATGCCCAAGGCCTTGGCGCGGCTTTGCGGAGATTTCAAGCGACGCCGGGCCGGAACGCACATCGAGCTTGGCCGTTCAGGCCCGGATGGGGAAGCCGCACAAGCAGAATGGACCGGGCCTGTGGGGCGCGGTCGGCGCTCTCGTCGGCGGGCTGGCCGCCGGAGCCGGCGCGGCGCACCTGCTGTATACGCGCGGGCATAAATTCGGCCTGGAGCTGCGCCCGCACCGACCGGCGCCCCTGCCGCCCCAGCCGCCGACGCCCGAGGATTTCGAGGCCAGGGAGCCGGGGCGAGGCCGCATGGCCCAACGGCCGGAACACATTCCTCACAAGGGCTGGACGGACATCTTCTGGCGCCTGGGTATGTCCTATTTCGGCGACCGGGTGGGCTTCCTTGCGGGCGGGGTGACCTTTTTCGTCATGCTGTCGCTGTTCCCGACGCTGGCCGCCTTCGTCACCGTCTATGGCCTGTTCGCCGACCCGGCGGACGCCTCGGCGCGGCTGTATTTTCTCTATTCGGTGATGCCGTCGGGCGTGGCCGGCTTCCTGTCCGGCGAGATGCAGCGGCTGGCCGAGAACTCGAACACCCAGCTGACCTTCACCCTCGTCTGGACCCTGGCCCTGTCGCTGTGGAGCGCCAACGGGGCGGTGAAGACGCTCTTCTACGGGCTGAACGTCGCCTATCACGAGGTCGAGAAGCGCAACATCGTCAGATACAACCTGATGTGCATGGGCTTCACCGTGGCGGGCCTGGCCTCGATCCTGATGACCGCCGCGCTGGTGGTCGGGGTCCCGCTGGTCCTCGGCGTCTTCGGCTGGGCCGCCGAGTGGAGCCATCTGGCGCCGTTGCGCTGGCCGATCCTGTTCGTGGTCTATGTCGCCGCCCTGACGCTCATCTACCGCATGGGTCCGTGCCGGGCGCGGGCGCGGTGGCGCTGGCTGACGCCCGGGGCGATCTTCGCCGCCGTGTTGAGCCTGATCCTGTCGCTGATCTTCAGCTGGTACCTCCAGACCTTCGTGCGCACCGCCTCCTACGGGCCGCTGGCGGCGATGATGGGCTTCCTGCTGTGGACCTGGCTGAGCGTGCAGATCATCCTGATGGGGGCCGAGATGAACGCCGAAATCGAGCACCAGACGGCGATGGACACCACCACGGGCGATCCAATGGCGATCGGTCAGCGCGGCGCGGTGGTGGCGGACACGGTGGGGCCGAGACGCGGTTCGCCAGCGGCGCTGGCGTTCACGCTGAAGCACGCCGAGGCCCTGTCGGACCGGCTGATGAAGCGCCGTATCCGGCGGCAATGACCTCAGCCGAACTCGGCTTCCAGATCGGCCAGGCGCGCGGCCTGGTCCTCGGCGATCAGGGCGTTGAGCAGGGGGTCGATGTCGCCTTCGAGAATCTGGGGCAGGCTGTGCAGGGTCAGGCCGATGCGGTGGTCGGTCACCCGCCCTTGCGGGAAGTTGTAGGTGCGGATGCGCTCGGACCGGTCGCCCGATCCGACCTGGGATTTGCGGGCGTCGGAGCGGGCGTTGTCCTTCATCTGGCGCTGCATGTCGTAGAGGCGGACGCGCAGGTTCTTCATCGCCTTGTCGCGGTTGACGTGCTGCGACTTCTCGGAGGATGTCACCACGATCCCGGACGGGAAGTGGGTGATGCGGACTGCGGAATCGGTCTTGTTGACGTGCTGGCCGCCCGAGCCTGAGGCGCGGAAGGTGTCGATGCGGATGTCCTTGTCCTGGATGTCGATCTCGACGTCCTCGACCTCGGGCAGGACGGCGACGGTGGCGGCCGAGGTGTGGATGCGGCCGCCCGCCTCGGTGGTCGGCACGCGCTGCACCCGGTGGACGCCGCTCTCGAACTTGAGCCGGCCGAAGACGCCGTCGCCGGTGACGGTGGCGATGATCTCCTTGTAGCCCCCCGCCTCGCCCTCGGTGGCCGAGTCGACCTCGACCCGCCAGCCACGGGTGGAGGCGTAGCGCGAATACATGCGGAACAGGTCGCCGGCGAACAGGGCCGCCTCGTCGCCGCCGGTGCCGGCGCGCACTTCCAGCACGGCCGAGGCGTTCTCGTCGGCGTCGCGCGGGGCCAGCAGAAGGGCCACGTCGCGCTCCATGTCCGGCAGTCGGTCCTTGAGCGCCTGCAACTCGTCGGCGGCCATCTCGGCCATCTCTGGATCGGCGGCCATGACCTCCAGATCGGCCATCTCGGAGCGCATGCGGGCCAGGGCCATGACCGCATCGGCCACGGGCCTGATCTCCGCGTGCTCCTTGGACAGGCGCACGATCTCATGGCCGTCCGAGGCCGCGCCCATGCGCGCCTCCACCTGGTGGAAGCGGTCGAGCACCTGATCGAGCCGGGCCTGGGGCAGTCGCAAGGGCAATGTCCGGGAGAAAACGGGTCGCAGCCTTTACCGCGCGGGACCGGGTCCTGTCGATGGAGCGGTCACGCCTGCGCGAGGGCCGGGTGAGGGCGGCAACCTTCGCCGTTCCGGTTCATTGGCGTGTCGAGGACGCCAACACCGCGTCGTGGCCGGGGGCCCAATGGAAACCTTTCTGCTGTTCCTGGCCGTCGGCCTGCTGGCCCAGATCGTCGATGGAGCGCTGGGCATGGCCTATGGCGTCATCTCATCGTCCGTCCTGCTGGCCATGGGCGTGCCGCCGGCGACGGCTTCGGCCAGCGTGCATGGAGCCGAGGTCTTCACCACCGCCGCCTCGGCCGGCAGCCACGCATGGCATCGCAATGTCGATTGGCGGCTGTGCCTGCCGCTGGCGGTCGCGGGGGTGATCGGGGGCGTCGCCGGAGCCTATGTGCTGGCCGGGATCAACGGCCAGACGATCAAGCCCTTCGTCGTCGCCTATCTCGGCCTGATGGGGCTCTACATCCTGTGGCGCGGCTGGCGGAACGCGCCGACCCGGCCGTTGCGTCCGAGCTGGGCCATCGCGCCCCTGGGCCTGATCGGCGGCTTCCTCGACGCCATCGGCGGCGGTGGCTGGGGGCCGACGGTGTCCTCGACCCTGGTCGGCGCCGGCCAGGAGCCGCGCCGGGCCATCGGCACGGTCAATACGGCGGAGTTCTTCCTGACCGTGGCCATTTCGGCGACCTTCGTCTGGTCGCTGATGACGGGCCACTGGAGGGATGCGGACGCCCTGCAGAACCATGCGGCGGCGATCGGCGGGCTGATCGTCGGCGGTCTGCTGGCGGCCCCGTTCGCGGGGATGATCACCAAGCGGGTTCCGCGTCGGGCGATGACCTTCGCGGTCGGCGGTCTGTTGATCCTGCTGTCGCTGTTCCAGGGCGTGCAACTGGCCGGCGTCCTGGGCTGAAACTCGCCTGCGGCCTCAACCCGGTCGGGTCTCCACGAAGCTCTGCCGCGCCTCCAGCGCCGGTTGCAGCGCCACCAGTCCCGGCCGTCCCAACTTCCAGTCGTAGTCAGGATGACGGAAGTCGATCCAGCTGACGGCGACCCCGGCGGTGATCAACCCCATGTCGAGATCGTCCGGGTCGGGGCGGGCGGCCTCCAGCGCGTCGAGCGCCCGGCCCATGTTGATCGTCCAGCGGTCGATCCATGACGGCGACCGCTCGGACTGGGGGCGGCGCTTCTCGAGCACCAGCTTGACGCCCATCTCCAGCGCCGCATTCCCCAGGGTCTCCAGCCGGCGCACGCGCAGCCGGTCCGGTCCTTCGGCGGGCAGCAGGCGGGGCCCCGCGCCGAGGGCGTCGAGGTATTCGCAGATGTGGGGGCTGTCAGTGATCGGCAGGCCGTCCTCTGCGATCAGGACGGGAACCTGAACGACCGGGTTGGAGCCCAGCAGTTCGGGGGCGTTGGCGTATGGATCAACGGCGATCTCCTCCACCCGGTCGGCCAGCCCCTTCTCGCGCGCGACGATCCGGCATTTGCGGGCGAAGGGGGACGGGGTGGTGATGTAGAGCTTCATCGGATCAGCGCCTTTCGATGGTCACGCCCTCGGGCGCAGCCAGGGCCTGGAGCCGGGCATGGGCCGCGGCGTCGCCGAGCGCGAAGGCCTCGAGGAAGTCGGTGGTCGCGGCGACGATCAGGGCGAAATCGTCCGCGTCGGCGTCGCGCACCAGGCTGTGGTCGGCGCCGGCGAAGACCATCAGCGTCTTGTCGCCCGGCGCGCTGCGATCATACGGGCCGCGGTGATCATGCCAGTCGGTGACATAGCCCTCGACCAGGTCCTGGTCGCCGGTGATCATCAGCAGCGGCGTGTGCAGGTCGGCGTAGGTGGCGGGCAGGACCACGCCCTGCAGATCGCCGGCCGATGAAAAGGTCAGCATGCCCTTGACGTCCTGGTCGCCGATCGGGCCGGCGACGGAGACGGCGCCGCCCTCGATCAGCGACATCAGCGAGCCGAAGGAATGGCCGGCGGCGATCATCGGCTTGCCCGGATGGGCGGCGCGGACGTAGCCGCGCGTCACGGCGAGATCGACAAGGCGGGTCGAGAAGGCGGCGCGACCGTCGAACTCGTCGTGCCGGGGATGGCGCAGGGAATCGACGTGCAGGGGCGCGACGACGGTGAAGCCGTCGGCGACCCAGGCCGACAGAATACGCTCATAGGCGCGCGGGCTGCCGTTGTAGCCGTGACTGAACACGATCACGCCGCGCTCATCGGCGGCCTGCCAGACGCTGACGTCGATCGTGCGCCCGTCGGGGGCGGTCAGTTCGACGTGGGACGTGGCGGAGGCGGGCGCGGCGGTGGGGGCCGGGGGCAGCCTGGGCGAGGGCGACGGCGGGCGCCAGCGGCAAGGCGAGGGCCAGCGCGAAGGCGGCGAACTTCAAACGACGGATCATGGACGGCCCCGAGGACGGATTGGACGTCATCCGTAGCCGAACTCACCGGAGCGCGGGAGGGGCTTATTCCGCTGGTTCGAGGACCTGGGCGGCGGCAGCCGCGCGGGCGGCGTCCAGTTCGGCGGCCTTGGCCTCCACCTGGCGGACGATCTCGTCGACCATGCCGTCATTGTGCTGTTTGTGGGCCATCTTGCCGTTCAGATAGACCATGCCCGACCCGGCCCCGCCGCCGGTGAAGCCGACGTCGGTGTAGAGGGCCTCGCCCGGTCCGTTGACGACGCAGCCGATGATCGACAGCGACATGGGGGTGGTCACATGGGCCAGCTTCTCTTCCAGCACGCCCACCGTCTCGATGACGTTGAAGCCCTGACGGGCGCACGACGGGCAGGCGATGATGTTCACCCCCCGGTGACGCAGGCCCAGCGACTTGAGGATGTCGAAGCCGACCTTGATCTCTTCCACCGGATCGGCGGCGAGGGAGACGCGGATGGTGTCGCCGATGCCGGCCCAGAGCATGTTCCCCATGCCGATGGCGGACTTGATCGTGCCCGAGCGCAGCGGCCCGGCCTCGGTGACGCCGAGGTGCAGGGGGCAGTCGATGGCCTCAGCCAGTTGCTGATAGGCGGCGACGGTCAGGAAGGGGTCGGACGCCTTCACCGAGATCTTGAACTCGTGGAAGTCGTGGTCCTGCAGGATGCGGGCGTGGTTGAGGGCGGACTCGACCATGGCCTCGGGACAGGGCTCGCCGTATTTCTCGAGCAGGTCGCGCTCCAGCGAGCCGGCGTTGACGCCGATGCGCATCGAACAGCCGTGGTCCTTGGCGGCCTGGATGACGTCGCGAACGCGCGAGGCGGCGCCGATGTTGCCCGGGTTGATGCGCAGGCAGGCGGCGCCCGCCTGGGCGGCCTCGATGCCGCGCTTGTAGTGAAAATGGATGTCGGCGACGAGCGGGACATTCGATTCCCGCGCGATGGTCCGGAAGGCGGCTGTCGAGTCCTCGTCCGGGCATGAGACGCGGACGATGTCGGCCCCGGCTTCTTCCAGCCGGCGGATCTGTTCGATCGTCGCCGCCGCGTCAGAGGTCGGCGTGTTGGTCATCGACTGGACGGTGATCGGCGCGTCGCCGCCCACGGGCACGGCCCCGACCATGATCTGGCGGCTCTTGCGGCGCTCGATGTGGCGCCACGGGCGGATGTGCCCAAGTTCTGATGTGTGGTCGAGGCTCATGAGGACCCCAACATAGGGGATCGCGCGCGACAAGACCACGCGCCCATGGTCGCGGTCAGCGGGACGGGGCCTCGACGACGGCACTGTCGAGGGTCGAGGGGATGCCGACGGCGGCTTGGGCCGCGGCCGCCCGGGCCGCCGCGGTTCGGGCGGCGACCTCGGCGGCGGCCTGTCGGGCCAACCCCTGCGCGCGGGTGTTCAACTGGGCCAGCGGCGTCAGGGCGGCCTGAAGCGCGCCGCCGTGCTCGCCGTTCAGATAGACGTCGAAGGCAGCCGGCTCGGACACATCGACCACCGCCGAAACGCCGACCGGCGCGCGCCAGGCGTCGCCGGCGGCCAACTGACGCGCGAACAGCACGCGGCCGTCGGCCATGCGGACGACGAGACCGGCGGCCTCGCGAGCCTGGATCACCACCTGCGAGGCATTGGCCGTGGCGCCGTAGATCGCGCCGCGCGGATTGAAGGCTTTTTGCACCGGCGTAGCGGCCGAGGCGGCCGCGGCGATCGCCTC
>JBBRFV010000087.1:0-8495 GCA_038241335.1 Caulobacterales bacterium
TCCATCAGGTTGTCGCGGCTCTTCACGAACCCGGGCCGCTGGGCGAGCGCCTGAAGCAACAGGAACTCGGTGACCGTCAGCTTGACCGCCTTGCCGTCCCAGGTGCTTTCGTGGCGGGCCGGATCCATGGTCAGCTTGCCGCGCTTGATCGCCTTGGCCGAACTTTCCGCCGCGCTCTCGGGTTCGCCGCCGTCCGCGCCGGTCCGGCGCAGCAGGGCCTTGACCCGCTCGATCAGCAGCCGCTGGCTGAACGGCTTGTGGATGTAGTCGTCGGCGCCGAGGTTGAAACCGAGGATCTCGTCGATCTCCTCGTCCTTGGAGGTCAGCATGATGACCGGGATCTGGCTGGTCTGGCGCAGCCGGCGCAGCACTTCCATCCCGTCCATGCGTGGCATCTTCACGTCCAGGATGGCCAGGTCCGGCGGGCTGGCTTCGAGGGCTTCCAGCCCTGCGGCGCCGTCATGGAAGGCGGTGACCTTGTGGCCATGGCTCTCCAGCGCCAGCGAGACGGAGGCGACGATATTCTCGTCGTCGTCGACCAGGGTGATGTTCGCCAAGGCGTTCTCCTCGATGGCTCGTTCGCCATGACAACGCACGGCAAGCGGTACCGTTCTAAATCATCGCGGTCAGATTACGGCGGAAAAGATGGGAGTTTCCCGGCGAAGTCGCAATCATTGATGCGGGAAACCCGACCTTAAAGCCTTGGCCCCATGATGCGGGTCCATCTGTGCGAGCGTTTCATGGCCGGGCCTGTCCATTACGAAGTCTATATCCGCAAGACCGCGCCTGCGCCGTGGTCGCTGCTGATGGCGACTGAAGATCGGGCCAACGCCGTCCAGACGGCGGAGGAAACCCTGCGCGACGACCGTGCTGCGGCCGTGCGGGTGACCAAGGAAACGCTCGATCCGGACACCATGGAGTTCCAGAGCTCCACCGTCCTGACCAAGGGCGCGCCGGAGGTCCAGCGCAAGCGGGTGGTGCCCGATGACCAGGCGGGGCCGCGCTGTAACGGCGCACAGGACTTCTACGCGCCCCTCGCCCGCGACCTGATCGGCCGGGTGCTCGACGACTGGCTGGGACGCCAGGGCGTCACCGCCTTCGAGCTTCTGCACCGCCCCGATCTCGCCGAGAAGCTCGACGCCTCGGGGGTCGAGCTCCAGCACGCCATCCAGAAGGTCGCCGTTCCCGAAAGCCAGGCGGTGGGCCAGCCCGTCCACGACCTGATGCGGCACTATCAGAAACTGTGCGAGCAGACGATCGAACGATTGATTGCAGCCGGCCGTCGCGATCTCTTTCCGGACCTCCAGGACCGGTCGATCGCCGATGTGGCGCACCGTCTCGCCGGTCAGGCGGATCGCGCCTTCATCATGGGCGGCGTGGTGGCCGGCGCACTGAAGGACGTCAAGGGCGGTCGCGCCCGCGTCGATCGGCTGATGGACCTCGCCGACCGGGCGCCGATGGAGGGGCCGCCGCACGCCCTTGTCATGGTTCCGATCGAGCAAATCCTCTGTGAACTGCTTTCGGCCCGCACCGGCCTGGCCGATCTGCTGGGGCCCTCGCTGGACCAGGGCGCCTCGCTGGCGGCGGTGGTGCGTATGGTCGCCCCGCGCCAGATCGAGTTGCTGATCCGGCATGAACCGGCCCTGGCGCTGCAGGTGCCGGCCGTCGACGGGCCCGCGGCGCGGCTGGGTGAGCGGCTGGCGGCGGGTCAATTTCCGCTTCTGGCCTCGGCCCTGGCGCGCATGGTGATCCGTGAACTGATGAGTCCGCGCCGCCTGCGGCCGGCCGACGCCGCCGGAGAGATCGACATCCTGCGCACCCTGGCTCGCGCACTGACCGCCGCGGCCGGACGTCTGTTGACGCTGGAGGAGGTCCAGTCGGCCTTCAACGAACGCTCCAAAAGCCTCGTCATCTCCGATTTCGTCGCCGCCTATGTAAAGCCGTGCACCAGCGTAATGTGCGAGGCCGAGGCCCTGACGCGGCTATGCGAGAACGTGCTGGGCCTGGCCAACAAGCGCGCCGCCGCTCGCTGGCTCAGCGCCTGTGTCGGGTCTTTGAGGTTCGAGAGCGAAATGCGCACCGCCGCGTCTGGTCCGGCGCCTGCCCTGAGCGCCGCCCAGAAGCTCGGCGTCCTCGCCGCCCTGCAGCGCTCCGTGCGCGGCGCGGCCCTGTCCGAGCGCGATCAGACTGAAATCTGCACCGCCATCGGCAGGGTCGGCGGCGTGGTCGAGGTCGAGGGCCGCATCACGATCCAGCTGTCCCGGTCGCCAGCCCCTCTCCAGCAGAAGCTGGCCGTCCTGCTGCGCCTCGCTGCGGGGGAGACCGCTCCGCTCGGGCCCGCCGCGGATCGGGCCAAGGCCGAAGCCGTCCGACTGTTCCGCGCGCCGGAATCCCGCGCGACCCTCTCGGCGACGCCGGAAACCCTCGCGCCGCTTCGCGGGCTCATGAAGGCGGCCGGTCTCGCGGCCTAGCAGGCCTGTCCGGCGGCCCAGCCCGACGACCAGGCCCACTGGAAATTATAGCCGCCCAGCCAGCCGGTGACGTCGACCGCCTCGCCGATCACGTACAGTCCGGGCACGGCCCTAGCCGCCATCGTCTGCTGATCCAGCGCCTTTGTGTCGACGCCGCCCAGCATGACCTCGGCGGTGCGATAGCCCTCGGACCCAACCGGCTTGACCGTCCAGTGATTCACCGCCTGATCCAGCCGCCGCAGCGTCTTGTCGCCGACCTCGGCCAACTTGCCCTTCACGCCCTCGCGTTCGCAGACGCTCTCGGCCAGCCGTCGCGGCACGATATGGCCCAGCGCCGTGTGCGCCGCTTGCTTGCCATTCTCCTCCTTGGCCGCCTTGAGCCGAGCGTAAACGTCCTCGCCCGGGGCCATGGCCACGGTGATCGCCTCGCCCTCGCGCCAGTAGGAGCTGATCTGCAGGATCGCCGGCCCGCTCAACCCCCGATGGGTGAACAGCATGCCTTCCGAGAAGACGGTCCCTCCTCCCTTCACCACCGCCTCCACCGCCACGCCGGCCAGCGGCGTCAGCTGCTCCAGCAAGCCCGCCTCGAAGGTCAGAGGCACCAGCGCCGGTCGTGTCTCCGTGATCCGCAGGCCGAAGTCCCGCGCCGTCTCCAGGGCCCAGCCCGTCGCGCCCATCTTCGGGATGGACTTGCCTCCCGTGGCCAGCACCAGCGACCCACACCGCACCGTCGTCCCATCCGACAGCATCGCCTCGAAACCGTCTCCCACGCGCTCGATACGTTCGACCGAGAGCCCCAGCGACAGCGTGGCGTCCGCCGCCCGCAGGTCGTCCGTCAGCATACGGATGATCTGCTTGGCCGAGTCGTCGCAAAACAGCTGGCCCAGGGTCTTCTCGTGCCAGGCGATGCCGGCCCGGTCGACCCGTTTGACAAAGTCTCGCTGGGTGAACCGCTTCAGCGCCGAGGTGGCGAACCGGGGGTTCTCGCCAAGGAAATTGGCGGGCCCCGTCCCCAGGTTGGTGAAGTTGCACCGGCCCCCGCCTGAAATGCGGATCTTCTCGCCCGGCGCCCGCCCGTGGTCCAGCAGCCGCACCGACCGTCCGCGCCGCCCTGCTTCGATGGCGCACATCATCCCCGCCGCGCCGGCGCCGACGATCAGGACATCCACAGTCTCGGGTTTCATGCGCCCCTCTACCATGCCGGGCCGCTTATCCCAGTCGGGCGATACAGCCCCGATCCTCGTCGTCCTGGCGACAATCGGACGCGTGCAACCTCGGCGGTCGCCCTTGAGGACGGGGAGGCATGCGCTACAAGGGCCGACTGGAGGGTCCTATGTTCGACATCGCACACCTGATCACCGATCCGGCCGCCTGGGCGGCCCTGGTGACCCTCGTGGTCATGGAAGTCGTGCTCGGCATCGACAACCTGGTCTTCATCTCCATCCTGTCGAACAAGCTGCCGCCCGAGCACCGCCAGCGGACGCGGCGCATCGGCATCGCCCTGGCCCTGGTCATGCGGCTTGGGCTGCTGGCCACGATCGGCATCATCGTCAAACTGGTCGCTCCGGTGTTCGACCTGGGCCTGACCGGATCGCTGAACGAGCATGGCGTGGCCAGCTTCGACACCGCGTTCAGCTGGCGCGACCTTATCCTGATCGCGGGCGGCCTGTTCCTGGTGTGGAAGGCGACCAAGGAGATCCACCACACCGTCGACCGCACCCCGAGCCACGACGAGGTCCTCGACAAGAAGCAGGCCGTCCTCAACAACGCCGGCGCGGCGATCATCCAGATCATCCTGCTGGACCTGGTCTTCTCGATCGACTCCATTCTCACCGCCGTCGGCATGACCGACGAGGTGCCGATCATGATGGTGGCCGTGATCATCGCCGTACTGATGATGCTGCTGGCCTCAAACCCGCTGGCTGACTTCATCGACAAGAACCCGACCGTGGTCATGCTCGCGCTGGGGTTCCTGCTGATGATCGGCATGGTGCTGATCGCCGACGGCTTCGGCGTGCACGTGCCCAAGGGGTATATCTACGCCGCTATGGCCTTCTCCGGCCTGGTCGAGGGACTGAACATGCTGGGCCGGACGGCGCAGGAGAAACGGCTGGCGCACGAACAGGCGAAACAGATCGAACTGAATCGGCGCGAAACCGCCGAACCGGGGGTGTGACGCCGATGCGGCTCGCGACGCTGATCCTCGCCGGCCTGCTGACCGGAACGGCGGCCCAAGCTCAGGTCCCGGTTCAGGGCTATGAGGTCGTGCGCAGCTATCCGCATGATCGTCACGCCTTCACCGAGGGGCTGTTCATCCTCGAAGGCCGCCTGTTCGAGAGCACAGGCAAGGCTCCGTCGTCGATCCGCGAGGTGCGGCTGGAAACCGGCGAGGTGCTGCGCAGCCGTGAACTGTCGAGCCGCTATTTCGGCGAGGGCATCGTGGCCCTGAAGGGAAGGCTCTACAGCCTGACCTGGCAGGACGAACTGGGCTTCGTCTGGAACCTCGAGGACTTCACGCCCCTCGGCCGCTTCAACTATCCGGGCGAGGGCTGGGCCCTGACCACCGACGGGCGGCGGCTGATCATGAGCGACGGCACCGACCGGCTGCGCTTCCTTGACCCCGAAACCCTGGCCGAGACCGGCGGCGTGAACGTCACCGCCGACGGCGTGCCGGTCGATCAGCTCAACGAGCTGGAATGGGTCGACGGCGAGATACTGGCCAATATCTGGCAGACCGACCGCATCGCCCGCATCGATCCCGTGACCGGACGGGTGAAGGCCTTCATCGACCTGACCGGCCTGTTGCCGCACGACCCGTCGATGGACCCGAACGACGACGTGCTGAACGGCGTCGCCTGGGACGCGGCCGGACACCGGCTGTTCGTCACCGGCAAGGACTGGCCCAGCCTGTTCGAGATTCGGCTGAAGCCCCTGCCCTGAACCGTCAGGCCCGGGGATGGGCCGAGGTGTAGGCCTCGAGCAGGCGGGCGGCGTCGACCGCCGTATATTTCTGGGTCGTCGACAGGCTGGCGTGGCCCAGCAACTCCTGGATCGAGCGCAGGTCGGCGCCTGCCCCCAGAAGATGGGTGGCGAAGCTGTGGCGCAGAGCGTGCGGCGTGGCTGAGGCTGGCAGGCCCAGCCGGCCGCGCAGCCGTTGCACCGTCGCCTGCACATGGCGCGGGCTCAGGGCGCCGCCCCGCCGGGCCCGGAACAGGGGATCGGCGGGCCCCATGGGGAAGGGCTGCAGCGCCAGATAGGCCGCGACCGCCGCGCGCACGGCGGGCAGCACCGGGGCCATCCGGGTCTTGCCGCCCTTGCCGGTGATGCGCAGCGCCTCGGGCAGGGGCGCGTCGGCCCGGGTCAGCGATAGTCCTTCGGAGATCCGCAGGCCGCAGCCGTAGAGCAGGGTCAGGACGGCGCGGTCGCGCGCGGCCTCCCAGGGCGCTGCGTCGGGATCGGCCCCGGGCTCCTGCAGCAGGCCGCGGGCCTGATCCTCGCTGACCGGGCGCGGCAGGGTCGTCTTCGCCCGGGGGCCGCGCACTAGGGCCAACTGGGGCGCCGGCACGCCGCAGCGGCGGTCCAGGAAGGCGTGGAAGGTGCGGATGGCCGACAGGGTCTGGCTGATCGAACGGGCAGCCAGGGGACGGTCGCCGGAGCGTCGCTCGGCCAGATGCGCGCGCAGCTCGGCGGCGGTGACGGTCCCGAGATCTGCCAAGGCCTGGGGCTCGCCGCGATGGCGTTCGAGGAAGGTTAGCCAATGGCGGCCGATGTGGCCGTAGGCTTCGAGGGTGCGGGGCGACAGCCGCCGTTCGTGGGCCAGATGCTCCAGCCAGGCCGCGAGGGCTTCGGGCGCGGTGGTCAGCTGAGGATAGGCCATCGTTCGGCCGTGCGCTCGACCACCCGGGCGATAAAGGCGACCAGTTCGCAACCCATGGTCGGGGTGAAGCCGTCGTCCTCCGACGAACCAAAGGCGCAGATGGCGGCGCGAGCCGGAGTTTCGGAACCGGGGAACTGCGGCGCCATGCGGATCAGGGCGACGGACTTCACCTCGTTTTCGGCCCCGCCGAACAGGTTCAGGCCATCGAAGTTCGAACCTAGCCAGGTCAGGCCATGCTCGCCCAGCAGGCTGTCGACAGCGCCGGCCTCCAGCGACCGCCAGCCGAACGGCACGCCGCCGGGCTTCTCCAGGGCGATGGCCGCGCCGGACAGACCGAAGCGCCCTTGCGCCACGGCGTCGAGGCGGCGGGCGAGGTCTGAGGGACTGCGTGCCTCCATCAGGTCGAGGGCGGCGACATGGGTCTGGGTCTGGGCGGCGAAATTGGCGCGGGCCACGGCCTCGATTCGCTTGCGGGCGTCAGCCTCGCGCTCGGCGGCCTCTTCCAGTCTGGTCAGCGCGGCGCGGCCGAACTCGACGACGTTTCGGCCGTGCGGCTTGAGCCCGACCTCCTCCAGCAGGGACCGATCGTCCAGCAAGGTCTGGGGATGCGTCTGCAACCAGGCGCGGATGTCCGGCCAGTGCGGTTCACCGGGCGGCTGGTCCGATCTGGAAAAGAGGTCAGGCGAAACGCTCACAGACCTCTCCTCGAGGCGTCACTACAGGATCGACTGACCGGTCTTGCCCCAGTCCGCCAGGAAGGCATCAAGCCCCTTGTCGGTTAACGGGTGCTTGACCAGCGCCTTGAAAACGTCGGCCGGGATGGTGGCGGCGTCGGCTCCGGCCACGGCGGCGGCGCTGACATGGCCGGGATTGCGCAGGCTGGCGGCGAGGATCTCGGTGTCGAAGCCGTGGATGTCGTAGAGCATCCGGATTTCCTCCAGCAGGCCGATCCCGTCGGCGCCGACATCCTCGAGCCGGCCGACGAAGGGCGAAACGAAGGTCGCCCCGGCCTTGGCGGCCAGCATGGCCTGGGCCGAGGAGAAGCACAGGGTGACGTTGGTCTTGATCCCCTTGTCCGCGAAGGCCCGCGTGGCGCGTAGGCCATCCCAGGTCAGGGGCAGCTTCACCACCACGTTGGGGGCGATGGCGGCCAGCTTGTCGCCTTCCTTGACCATGGTCTCGAAATCGGTCGCCACGGCCTCGGCGGAGATGGGGCCCTCGACGAGGGCGCAAATCTCGGCGATGACCTCGGCGATGACGCGACCGGATTTGGCGATCAGCGAGGGATTGGTGGTGACGCCGTCCACCATGCCGGTGGGGACCATGTCCGTGATGACGGCGACGTCGGCTGTGTCGAGGAAGAGTTTCATGAGCGTCTCTCTAGCGGAGGGGGCGAGGCGGTGAAAGTCGCCAGCGTCCTCATCCCCCTGCCCGTGCCCGAGGCCTTCGACTACGAGGTCCCCGAGGGGCTGGACGTCATGCGCGGGGATCAGGTCGCCGTGCCGCTGGGGCCACGCCTGATGCGGGGCATTGTGTCGGAGGCGCGCGAAACCACCGGATCGAACCGGCGGCTCAAGGCCATCGACCATGTGCTGGACGACCCGCGCCTGCCCGAACGCACGGTGGACTTCGTCGAATGGGCCGCTCGCTGGACGCTCAGCGCGCCGGGCGAGATGGCGGCGACGACGCTGAAGGGACTGCGCGCGCCGCGCCCCCGGCCCGAGCGGCGGGTGCGCCGGGTCGGCGACCAAGCTCCGGCCCGGCCCACGGCGGCGCGGACGGCGGTGCTGGAGGCCTTGGGCGAACGGTCGATGCCGGGACCCGATCTGGCGCGGGCCGCGGGCGTGTCCTCCGGCGTGGTCAAGGGCCTGCTGGACGAAGGCGTGCTGGAAGCGATCGAGATCGAGGCCGTCGCCGCCTTCGACCCGCCGGACCCCGACCATGCCCCGGCCACGCTCAACCCCGATCAGGCGGCGGCGGCCGACGCCGTCGCCTTGGCGGTGCTCAAGGGCGGCTTCGCGCCCTTCCTGCTCGACGGGGTCACCGGCTCGGGCAAGACCGAGGCCTATCTGGAGGCTGCGGCGCGGACGCTGAAGGCCGATCCGACGGCCCAGGTGCTGATCCTGCTGCCCGAGATCGCCCTGACC
>JBBRFV010000088.1:0-8476 GCA_038241335.1 Caulobacterales bacterium
ACAGGTCCGACCGACCGTCCGAGACGCCGCGCAGACCCATCACCGGCACGCCGAACCGGGCAGCGCCGCGGACCACCGCGAAGGTCTCCATATCGACCATGTCGGCGTCGACGGCGTCATAGGCCGCGCCTGTGACGACGCTGGCCCCGGTAGCCAGACGCGCGGTCGGCAGGGCAGCCGGGCCGTCCGCGAGCGGCAGCACGGCGGGGATACGCGGGAACGGCGTCTCGCCCTTGGGGAAGCCCAGGGCGCTGGCGTCCATGTCGCGATAGCTGACCGAGGCGATGCGATAGACCCGGGCGTGGTCTAGGCTGCGCGACCCCGCCGAGCCCAGGGACACGATGATGTCCGGCAGGGCGTCCTCAGCCCGCAACACGGCGAGGGCCTGCGCCACCCCGGCCGCGGCCTCGACGGGCCCGACGCCGATGATCAGCGGCCGGATGCGCGCGCAAAGCGCCGGGCCGTATTCGGGCTCGGCGGCCATGACGCAGAGGACGGATTTCGGACCGAAGCTGGAAAGGGACCAGTCCCGGCTCACGCCCGCCGCTCATAGAGGGCCGCGAAGAAGCCGTCGGTGTTGGTCGAGGCCGGCGAGAGACGCAGACGGTGGCCGGACGCGGCGTTGGCGAGCGAGGCACGCGCGGCGTCAGTCAGGGTCGGCGCGGCCAGCAGGCCGGCGACCGGCAGCGGCTGGAAGCCCGGATGGGCCGCCTCAAAGGCGTCGGCCGTCGCCTCATTCTCGCGCGTCAGCATTGAGCAGGTGACATAGACCAGCCGGCCGCCGGGCTTCACCAGGGCCGCGGCGTGGGCGAGGATGCGCAGCTGCAGCGCATGCAGGCGTTCGATCTCGTCGGCCTTCAGACGCCATGCGTCCTCGGGGCGACGGCGCCAGGTGCCCGAGCCGCTGCATGGGGCGTCGACGAAGACCAGGTCGGCCTTGCCGTTGAATTCCTCGACCCCGCCGCCGTTCTGGCCGATGAGCCGCAGGTCGGCGGCGACCCCGGCGCGCTGCAGGCGCGGGCGGATGTTGTCGAGACGCTTCTGGACCACGTCGCAGGCGATCAGCCGCATGCCGGCCTCGGGAGGCGCGGCCTTGGCGGCGGCGGCCTCGTCGGTGCCGGTGGGCGACCATCCGGCGGGCTTCAGCGCGGCGGCGCGGTTCAGATCAGCGTCGGGCAGGCCCTGAACCGCGAGGGCCAACGTCTTGCCGCCGCCGCCGGCGCAATAGTCGATGACGACGGTCTCCGGCGTGAAATCGATCCCGGCCCCGGCCAGCCAGGTGACAATCTGGCTGCCTTCGTCCTGGATTTCTATCTGCCCCGCCTTGAAGGCCTCCAGCGCCTGGACGTTGGGCGGCGGCTCGGACGACAGGCGCAGGCCGCGCGCAGACCACGGCGTCGGCTCGGGGGCGAGGCCGGCGGCGATCAGTTCGGCCTTCACCGTCTCGACTGGGGCTTTGGCGGTATTGACGCGCAGGTCGATCGGCGCGCGCGGCGCCATCAGTTCGCGGGCCTCTTCGGTCCAGCGGTCGCCGAACGTGGCCTTGAAGTCCTCGACCACGAACTCGGGCAGGCCGGCGGCGACCCAGCCGGGCAGATCGCCCTCCCCGGCCGTAATGCGGGCGCGCTCCTGTTTCGACAGCGGTCGCGGGCCGTAGCCGTCGCCGGAGTGGAGGTCTTCGATCTCATCCAGCGGCAGGCCGTCGATCAGGCTGAGGGAGCCGATCACCAGCGCCCGGCCGTCCTCGCGGCCGCCCATTGCCCAGACCAGACGGCCGCGTGCGCGCAGTACGCGATAGACGCGGTCAGCGACGGCGCGCCGGTCCCCGGAGCCGGCGTAGCGGTTGGCCGCCCCCCAGGCTTTGAGGACCACCTCGGCGGGCGCACGCCCTTGGGCGATGCTGTCGAGGACAGAGGCGGCGGCGGCGAGGCGGGCGGCTGGGGTCAATTCAGGCTTTCAAACAAACAGGGCGGCGAGGACCATCAGCAGGCCGATCAGGCTGACCAGCCAGGCAAGCGTACGGAACCAGGCCACGCCGAAGGCGTACAGCGGCAGATAGATCAGCCGCCCGAAGAAGTAGAGATGCGTACCGATGGCGGTCAGCGTTCCGTCGTGCCCTGTCACATAGGACATAATCACCAGTGTGGCGAAGATCGGCAGGGTCTCGAACAGATTGGCCTGGGCCCGGATCAGGCGACCCGCCAGCTTGCCCGGCGGGGGGGCGTCGTCGTCCCGCGGCCCGGCGTTCCATTTGATACCCAGTTCGCCCGTGCGAACGGCGGCGGCCCAGGCGATCTGGATGATGGCGAGGACAAGCACCCCCGTCAGCGCGATGAATTCCGGTGTCATTTCCATGGCGTGAGCCTCCCCGCTCAACCCTGTCGATAGTTCGGCGCTTCTCGCGTGATCATCACGTCATGGACGTGGCTCTCGCGCAGACCCGCGCCCGTGATGCGGACGAAGCGCGCCCTGTCCTGGAAGTCAGCGATGGTGGCGGCGCCGACATAGCCCATGGCCGCGCGCAGACCGCCGACCATCTGGTGCAGTACCGGGGCGATCGGCCCCTTGTAGGGCGTCTGGCCCTCGATGCCCTCGGGCACCAGCTTCTGGGTATCCTCGACTTCCTTCTGGAAATATCGGTCGGCCGAACCGGCGCCCATGGCCCCGACCGAGCCCATGCCGCGGTACGACTTGTAGGACCGGCCCTGGTAAAGGAAGACCTCGCCGGGGCTCTCGTCCGTGCCGGCGAACATCGAGCCCATCATGGCCACTGAGGCCCCCGCCGCGATGGCCTTGGCCAGGTCGCCCGAATATTTGATGCCGCCGTCGGCGATGACCGGCGCACCGGACTCCTTCGCCGCCCGAACCGCCTCCATGATGGCCGTAAGCTGGGGCACGCCGACGCCCGCGACGATGCGGGTGGTGCAGATGCTGCCCGGGCCGATACCGACCTTCACCGCGTCGGCGCCGGCGTCGATCAACGCCCTTGCCGCATCGTAGGTGGCGACATTGCCGGCGATGATCTGGATGCGGTTGGACTCGCGCTTGATGCGCTCGACCACGCGCGAGACCTGGATCGAGTGGCCGTGGGCGGTGTCGATGACGACCACATCCACTCCGGCCTCGGCCAGGGCCATGGCGCGTTCATAGCCGGCGTCGCCGACGGTCGAGGCGGCGCCGACCAGAAGCCGGCCCTGCTCGTCCTTGGCCGCGTTGGGGAAGGCGTGGGCTTTCTCGATGTCCTTCATCGTGATCAGGCCGACGGCGCGATAGTCCTCGTCGACGACGATGACGCGCTCGATCTTGCGGTCACGGAGCAGGGCCCGGGCCTCGTCGCGGCCCGCGCCTTCGCGCACCGTGATCAGCTCGCCGGTGGTCATCAGCTCGGCGGCCTTGCGGTTCGGATCGGTGTCGAAGCGCATGTCGCGATTGGTCAGGATGCCGACCAACCGCCCCGTCTTCGGATCGACCACCGGGAACCCCGAGATCTTTCTACGGGCCGTGATCTCCCGCACTTCGCCCAGCGTGGTTTCGGGCGTCACGGTCACGGGATTGATGACCATGCCGCTTTCGTAGCGCTTCACTTCGCGGACCTGATCGGCCTGCTGCTCGACGGTCATGTTACGGTGAAGAATCCCCAGACCGCCGGCCTGGGCCATGGCGATGGCAAGGCGGCTCTCGGTGACCGTGTCCATGGCGGACGAAGTCAGAGGGATGTTCAGTCGGATGTCGCGGGTCAGCTTCGTCGAGACATCCGCGTCGGCGGGCATGATCTCTGACGGGCCGGGTTCAAGCAAAACATCGTCGAAGGTGAGCCCTTCGCGTATCTCCATGAGGAGTCTCCGTTTTGCGGGCCGCGTATAACGTGTTGCAGAGCGACCCGGCAAGGGCCGTCTTGATTTCCGCCCGGAAGACACCACGTCCGCTTCTGACGCAGGCATGTGGTTCATGACCTGACGCTCCGTCTCCCGGCGGGAGAGGTCTCTGAAATCGTCTCAACCCAGGCGGTGAAGTGTCCAAAGTGTCCTGCGAATTTTTCGCGGACACGGACACTTCTGAGCCGGTGGCGGCCCCGATGACGACCCGTTGAAGGCGCTCGGTATTTCCGCCGATCTCAGGTCTGGCGCTTGTTCAGCGCCACCAGGAACACCTCGGCGCTGTCTTTCCGGCTCGACTCCGGCTTGACGTACTTCACCGTCTCGAAATTCTCGCGCAGCCGCGCCAGCACCCCGCCGGCGTCTCCGCCCTGGAAATTCTTGGACACGAAATGCCCGCCGGGCCGCAGGGTGCGGATGGCGAAGTCGGCGGCGATCTCGATCAGGGCGATGATCTTCAGGTGGTCGGTCTGGCGGTGGCCCACGGTGTTGTGGGCCATGTCGGACAGGACCAGGTCGGGCTGGCCGCCCAGCAGGTCCATCATCTGCTGGTCCACGCCCGGATGGGTGAAATCGGCCTGCAGCATGGTCGCGCCGGGGATGGGCTCGACCATCAGCAGGTCGACGCCGATCACCGAGGTCGCCCCGCGCTTGACCGCCACCTGGGCCCAGCCGCCGGGCGCGGCGCCCAGGTCGATGACCCGACTGCCCTGTTTGATCAGATGGAAGCGGTCGTCGATCTCCAACAGCTTGAAAGCGGCGCGCGAACGCCAGCCTTCGGCCCGGGCCTTCTCAGACCATTTGTCCGACAGCTGGCGCTTGATCCACTGCTGGGACGACATTGATTTGGTGTCGGCCGTCTTCATCTTGGTGCCCATGCCGCGGCCGGCGGCCGTGCCGCCCGAGGGCGGACGCACCATTCGTCTGCGTTCGGTGGGCTTTTCTTCGTCGCTCATCGCATCCACATAGCCCCCGGCGGGTTTGCGGGCTATGCACCCGCGACAATTCACAAGGAGCGCGCCGATGGCCGACGAAACCCTGACCTTCACCCTGGACACCGGCGACGGCGTCGATCGCGACGTCGTCATCAAGCTGCGGCCCGATCTGGCCCCCGGCCACGTCGAGCGCATCACCGAGCTGGCCCGGGAAGGCTTCTACGACGGCGTGGTCTTCCACCGCGTCATCCCGGGCTTCATGGCCCAGGGCGGCGACCCGACCGGAACCGGCACCTCGGGTTCCAAGAAGCCGAACCTGAAGTCCGAGTTCTCGAAGGAGCCGCACGTGCGCGGCGCCGTGTCGATGGCCCGCACCTCGGACCCGCACAGCGCCAACAGCCAGTTCTTCATCGTCTTCGACGACGCGTCCTTCCTCGACGGCCAGTACACCGTCTGGGGCAATGTCATCGAGGGCATGGACCACGTCGACGCCCTGCCCAAGGGCGAGCCGCCCCGCAGCCCGGGCAAGATCGTCAAGGCCACGGTGGCCTGATCTGAAGTCTTCTCCCCATGCCCGGCATGGGGAGAAGAGGCTCAGTCCCCTCCGAACCAGTGCAGGCTGACATCAGGGACGGTCTGGCCGCCGGCGACCAGCGTTCCGGTCATGACCACGCCGTCGTCGCCGAGGTTGCGGCGGGCAGTGGCCAGTGCTCCGGCGTCCAGTCGGCCCTCAAACGTCACCCGGCCGAGTTCCGCGGACTGGCCCTCGAAATGCACAGCGGAATCCGACACGGAATAATGGGTCGGAATCACCCGGGCCTGTCCTGATCTCGCCTCCCCCGTCTCGTTCTCGACCATGGGGCTCGTCACATCCTCGAACTCGATCATGACCGGCGCGAAGGTTTCGCCCGTCGTGTCGGCCTTGCCCTGCCAGTCCGTAAAATCGGAACTCTGGCCGACGAAGACGTCGTGCAGGCTCCATTTTCCAACCCGGACCTCGGCCGTCGGCATGAAGTAGCCGGACAGATCATTGGCCGCATCGTAGTGGAACGCCGCGGCTGCGGGCGCGGGCGCTGCCGCATCTTTTGGGGCGGGCTCCGAAGGGCGGTCACAGCCGGTCAGGACCAGCAGGCCGGCGAGGACGAGGGCGACGCGACGCATCGACGGGACTCCTTGGGTTGCAACAGGGATGGATCAGACCAGATGGAATACGACGGTCAGCCAGCGATCCGCCTGGCCTACATCGATCAGTTCGAACACCGGAATGGCCAGCAGGAAAACGAGGCCGTCGCGAATGGTCAGCAGGAACAATGACGGCTTGATCGTCAGGTCTCCCTCGTCGCGCCACAGAGAAAAACGGGGAAGGAAGCGCGGCGTACGGGCCGCATAGCGGTCGTACACCTCTCCGAACTCTGCGCTCAGGAAGGCTTCCTCGCGCTTCACCGTCATCCAGAAGACGATCAGGGAAGCGAGCACGAACAGAAGAGCGATGGTCACGCTGCCGGTCTGTGCGCCGACACCGAAGGCGCCGAGAAAGCTAAATAAATAAAGTGGATTGCGGGTAACCGAATAGGGGCCCCGATGCACAATCTCGGCCTTCTTGCGCCCGCCGATATAGAGCGAACACCACGCCCGGCCGACGATGGAAATGACAATCGCGGCGTAGCCGGCCATCTCCATGGCTTCATGCCACTGGCTGTTCACTCCGCCGGGCGACTGGCTGACGAGGGCCAGGCCGATCAGGCCGAACAGGAAGACGGCCACCGCCAGCTTGCGAAGCTTCTGGATCGTTCCGAGATCCAGATGGGAAATGGGGGCCGTCGTCATGAAGGAACTCTCCGTACAACCCGACGAAGGGTCGGAACGGGGCAAATTTCAAGCGGTATCTTTGCAAACGTCCTCGTCTCGCGTCACCGATCCAGCGCGTGGTCCACCGCACGGAAGGCGGCGATGGCCAGCCGCGTTGAACTGATGAAGACCCCCGGCGTGATCTTGTCGAAATCGTCGGACGGGCGGTGATAGTCCGGGTGGTCGCTGACGCCGAGGTAGAGGAACGGGACCTGGGCGGCGTGGAACGGGCCCTGGTCCGAGGCGTCGACCCAGTTGTCCTCGCCCGTGTCCTGCGGGGTGTCGTGGCCGAAGGCCAGGGATACCGCGCCGTCGGCCGGAAGCTCCTCCAGCATCGGGCGGAAAGCGGGCGTCTGGTAGGTCCCGGTCACCCACAGTTTGCCGTCGGTCTCGGCCCGCGAGGTCATGTCGAAATTCATGTTCAGGGCGATCGATTCCAGCGGCATCGGCGGGGCCTGGACGAAATGCTTGGCCCCCAGCAGGCCGCGCTCTTCCCCATCGAAAGCGACGATGACCACGCTGTGCTCGGGCGCATGGCGCTTCAGCTCGGCGGTCAGGGCCAGAACGGTCGAGACCCCGGAGGCGTTGTCGTCGGCCCCGTTGTAGATCTGGCCGTTGCTGACGCCGACATGGTCGTAGTGGGCGCTGACGACGATGTAGCGGTCGGTGGCCCGTGTCCCCGGGATGACGCCCAGGATATTGACGCCGTTATAGGTCCGGGGCCCTTCGCGGGTGCGCCCCTGGGCCTCCCAGGGCTGCAGCCGGCCCATGGCGGGCGGGGCCACGCCGAGCGCCTCCAGACGGCCGACGATATAGGCGCGGGCACGTTCGCCGCCCGGCGAACCGGTATCGCGACCTTCCATGTCGTCGGCGGACAGGATGCGGATGTCATCCAGCCACTGCTGCTGCGCCACGGTCGGCCCGGCGGGGGGGAGCGGCTCGGCCGGTCTCGGCGCCGCGCAGGCGTTCAGCAGGGCGGCCGCGAGCAGCGGCGACAGGACGGCGAAACAACGGTGGCGCATGGAGACTCCCGGAATCGGAGCGACGCTAGCAGGCCGATGCGGCGTCGTCAGATTAACGTCCTGTCATGGCCCGGGAAACGCGGGCGGCTCCCGCGCGCTGCCCCGGCGGTGCTAGAAACATGCGTTAGCCGGAGACTCCGCGATTCCCATGGCCGAACCCGCCGTCGATTCCCTGACCGAAGACGAAGCCCGCGTCGAACTGGCCCGGCTGACCGCCGAGCTCGCACGGCACGACGCCCTGTACCATCGCGAGGACGCGCCCGAGGTCTCCGACGCCGACTATGACGCGCTCAAGCATCGGGCGCTGGCCATCGAGGACCGGTTCCCGGAACTGACCCTCGAAGGTTCGCCGTCGCGGGTGGTGGGCGCGACAGGGTCGACCCAATTCGCCCCGGTGCGCCATGGCGTGCCCATGCTGTCGCTGGATAACGCCTTCGACCCCGGCGAAGTCGCCGACTTCGTGGCCCGCATCCGGCGCTTCCTGAAGTTGCCGACTGACGAGCATGTGGCCTTCGTGGCGGAACCCAAGATCGACGGCCTGTCGGCCAATCTGCGCTACGAAAAGGGGGTGCTGGTTCAGGGCGCGACGCGGGGCGACGGCCGCACCGGAGAGGACGTCACGGCCAACCTGCGCACCATCGCCGACATCCCGCATCGCCTGAAAGGCGCGGGCTGGCCCGACCTGATCGAGGTGCGCGGCGAGGTCTATGCGCCCAACGACGCCTTCGCCGCCTTCAACGCGGCGGCCGAGGCGGAAGGGTCGCGCACCTACGCCAACCCGCGCAATTTCGCCGCC
>JBBRFV010000089.1:0-8432 GCA_038241335.1 Caulobacterales bacterium
GACCAGCTACTGATCGTAGCCTTGGTGAGCCTTTACCTCACCAACTAGCTAATCAGACGCGGGCCGCTCTAAAGGCGATAAATCTTTCCCCCGAAGGGCACATTCGGCATTACCACCCGTTTCCAGGAGCTATTCCGAACCTAAAGGCACGTTCCCACGTGTTACTCACCCGTCCGCCACTAACTCCGAAGAGTTCGTTCGACTTGCATGTGTTAGGCCTGCCGCCAGCGTTCGCTCTGAGCCAGGATCAAACTCTCAGGTTGAGTTGACTATCTGACTAAAGCAGACCGGTTCGAAAACCGGTTGGCATTAGTTCTACGTATTCTTGACGAGAACCACTTCGCTTGTCCCGAGGGACAAACGAAGTGGTATCTTCAAAAAAGACCGCAGATGTCAGTATCGTCGTAATAACCCCGAAGGGTTATCGCTAGGACACCGCCGCCTGCGTTTCTCTTTCCAGATCAACGATTTCAAAGACCCAGGAACCGGAGAACCGGTCCCACCGTTTAGCGCCCGGTTGCGGCGGAGGCGGCGATGTAGTCGCCTCGGTGTTTCGTGTCAAGCGGTTATTCCGAAGAACGACCCCTTTCCGTCCGCCCCGCCCGGAGGCAGGGGAGGCGCTGTTTAGCGCCTCGATTTTCCGCGTCAAGTGGTTCTTTTTAAAGAAGAACCTCTGTCTGCGAACCGGCCCGGGAGCCGGTGGAGGCGGCTGTCTAAAGAGAGCCAATCTCCGTGTCAACCGGGCTTATCAGCCTTTTCGCGGAGGATGGAGACCGAAGTCTTCAGGCCGCAAAAAATCGTCTGGAAAGCCCGAGAGGCTTGCCTCTGTTTCGTTACCGACGATTCGATTGGAGCGCGGAACCTAACCGAACACCTTTAAGGAAGCAACCCGCATCAGCGACTTTCTTCCCGCGGAACCCTGGAGGCTTTCGTCTCCGTGGCCCCGGCGGCCGGCCCGTTTCCGAGCGAGGCGGCGATATACGCAGCGGCCTTTTCGGGCGCAACCCGATTCCGCCGGTTTCGCGAACTTTCTCGCGGAATCGCGGTCGATGGACCCGGGCCTTTTCGGGGCGGTCCGCGATCGGTCCCGCTCCTCTCCCCGCTTCAGCCAGCCGCTATATAGGTGCGCAGGGATTCCGCCTCGTGGGTCGCCTCGGCGATCTGACATTTGACCACGTCGCCGATCGAGATGACGCCGCCCAGACGGCCGTCCCTCAGGACGGGCAAATGGCGGATCCGGTGTTCGGTCATCCGCGTCATGAGAATCGCCACCGTGTCCGCCGGGGCGGCGAACACGACCTCGGCGCTCATATAGTGGGAGACCGGCCTATCCAGAGCGGCCTTGCCGTCCTTCGACACGGCCCGCACGACGTCGCGCTCGGACATCACCCCCACCACGCGGTCCTGGTCGCAGACGACGAGGGCGCCGACGCGTTTCGCGGCCAGCTCGGCGCAGGCCTCGGACAGGCTCAGGTTCGGCCCGATGGCGAAGACGGCATCGCCCTTGTCCTTGAGAATCTCGGCCACAAGCATGGCGGCGTCTCCTCTATGCATATGGAGAACGGCCGCGGACGGGCCGCTTTCAGACCGGAGGGTCGCGCAAATCGTCCGGCGAATCAAACGAATCGGGCTTGCGGGCCGCAATCCTCGACAGGGGCCCGATCGCGAGCAGGCCGAAGAAGAAGCCGACCGCATGCGCCTCCCATGCGATCGGCAGGCCGATGGCGCCCGGGGCCAGCCCGATCAGGCCGACCGCCACATTAAGCGCCATGAGCACAGCAGCCGGCATCAACAGCCGGCGGTCGGTCAGGTCGCGCAAGGTTCCATCGCGGCGGCCCAGCAACCTCAATCCCGCGCCGATCAGACCGAACACCGCGCCCGAAGCCCCGACCAGCAACCCGTCGCTGTCCGGGTGGATCAAGGCATAGCCGATCGAGGCGGCCACGCCGCACGCCATATAGAAGAGGAGGAAGACGACGACGCCCCGCGCGCCTTTCAGAATGCGGGCGACCGGCGCGCCGAAGGCGAAAGCCATGACAGCGTTGGCGCCGGCGTGGCCCCAGCCGGAGTGCACGAACATCGCGGTGAACACGCCGGGCCACCAGCCGCCATCGAACAGTGAGGCGGGCCGGAACGCCAGAGCCTCGATCCAGGGGTCGCCGACCCAGCGTTGCGCCAGATAGAGCAGCGGCATGGAGGCGGCGACCGCCACGGCGACCGCCGGCGCGTTGAGCACCGGCTGGGGAACGTCGCCCCCGTCGTCGAATCGGCTCTGAGACCACGGCATGGCCTCAAGTGCGTACCGACTGCGCGGATCGCAAGCGGTTCTTAATAACCATGACCCAGATTGGCACGAAGCAGCCTTGTTGGCGGCTTAACCCTGTTCGCGCGGAGTCCCGCCATGTCTGTCCGGCTGATCGCCGCCCTCGCCGCCGCCGCCCTCGCCTGTCCAGGCCTCGCCATGGCCCAGACGACGGGCTCGTCCGGCGCTGCCGCCTTTCAGGCAGGCTATGGCGGATCGCGCTACACCACGGCCCAGCCGCAGACGGGCTCGACCCGCGACGCCAACGGCAATCGACTGATCGTCAACGGCGTCATCCAGGCCGGCGCCAGCGCCTACTCCAGCGCCACGGGTGGGGTCTCGAGCAGCTTTTCGGGTGTCGGGGGCGGCGCCAGCGGGAATGGCTCGTCGACCATCGGCGGCTCCACCGCGATCGGCAACAGCCTGAACGTCGTCGTCCAGGGCAACCACAATACAGTTATCGTCAACTCCAGTCAGGTCAACAACGGCGACGTCAACGCCGGCACGGCCCTGAACGGCACGCTGAGGCTTCCATGATCCTGGCTTATCTCCGACGTGTGCGGACGATCGGGGCCGCGACCGCGGCGGCCGCCCTGCTGTCTGGCTGTATCTCGGCCTCGGCCGGTTCGAACGGCGCCTACGCTTCACCGATCGGCAACGCACCGGTGACGGCCAACCCGACGCCCTACTCCGCCGCCCTCTACTGCATGGCGGACTACGCCCGGACGTACAGCCTGCCGTCGCCCCGGATCGCGGTCGGCCGGATCGCCGACTACACGGGCACGGTCTCGGCCGATGGCGGTCGCCAGATCACCGGCGGCGCCTCGTTGATGGAGACGACCGCCCTGGCCAAGGCCGGCGCCCACATCGTCGAGCGCTACGACACGTCCGTGTCCGAGATGGAGCTTCGCTACGCCAACAACCGGCTGATCGGCGACGCGGGCCCCAACGGTCCGGACGACGTACAGTACCGCCGCATCCTCGCCGGCCAGGTGTCCGGGTCTGACTTCTACATCGTCGGCGGCATCACCGAGGTGAACTACAATATTCGCTCTGCCGGCTTCGACTTGGCTGCAGGTCAGGCCGCGACCAACACGCCGCTGTCGACCGCCTTCGCCGGCAAATCCTTCGTCATGAACGTCGCCATCGACTTGCGGCTGGTCCAGACCACCACGCTCGAGGTCGTCGATGTGATCTCCTACCAGAAGCAGATCATCGGCCGCGAAGTATCGGCGGGGGTGTTTGATTTCCTGAACGGCAACGTCTTCGACATGTCCGCCGGCGAGGGCGGGTTCGAGCCGGTCCAGCTGGCGGTCCGCGCCCTGATCGAGCGGGCGACGGTTGAATTCATGGCCAACCTTTACGGCGCGCCGGGCCCGGAGGTCTGCCTCTCGGCCGGCCCCGACCCTCTCGGCGGCACTGTCGGCGCGACCGGCGGCTATTATCCCGCTTACCCCAACACGGACACCAACAATGGCCAGACCCGTGCGGATCCATCTCGCTGGCACGATCGCCGCGACCCTGCTGTGCGTCGCAGCCGCTACTGACGCCGCCGCCCAGACGCCGCCGCCCGGCGGCGCGACCGTCCTCAACCAGCAACTCCAGCTGGGCGACGTCTTCGCGGACCAGACGCTGAACGTCGTCGACCCGCAGGAGCAGGTGACGGCCAGCACCTCGGCCCAGGGCAACACCGCATCCGGCGCGGTCGAGAACGATTCCATCACCGTTCAGTCCGACCAGGACATGCGCGGCAGCGCCCGCGCGACCACCACCGTGACGCTGGGCGGCGACACCACCGGCGAGGTCAATGTCACGACCCAGGCGGGCGGCAACTATCTCGGCGTCGCGGCCTACAGCGCCGACCTCGGCGTCGATGCGACCCAGTCCAACACCGGCAGCGAGGTCATCGCCAACACCACGATCGGCCCGGACACGGCCCGCCTGCTGGGCGGAGCCTCGGTCGGCTCCTCCGCCATCTCCAACACGGTCGCCCTGGGCGGGACGGGCGCCAACCTGACCGGGACCGTGGATCAGTCCTCCGATGCGACCGTCCGCGCGGGCGTCCTGGCGCAGACCCAGTACATTCCGGCCCAGGCCGCCTTTACCACCCAGGCCATCGCCAATGCGGTGGCGGTGAACAGCACCGCGGCCTCCAGCCAGAACCTGTCGCTGAACCAGCGCTCGACCGGTGACCTGGTCGAGGCCGACACCTCGGCCAACGCCGGCAACGCCTGGGACCTCGCCGGCCGCGCCCGCGCCACCGGCAACCAGGCGGTGCTGTTCAATTCGGGCGGTTCGGTCGTCAACGCCTCTGACCAGTCGAACAGCGCCCGCATCCGCGCCAACGCCGTCACCACGTCCTACGACTTCGGCGCTGGCGAGGCCTACGCCCGCGCCGCCGGCAACGAGCTCTCGGTCGGCAACAACGACATCTACGTCCAGATCGACAACGCCCAGTTCAACTCGGGCGGCGTGGATTCCACGGCCAGCTTCTCGGGGACCAACGGCTACGACGTCTATGTCGGCGCCGATGCGGTTGGCAACACGGTCACCGGCTACGCCTGCTCCGAGTGCCAGGGTCACCTCGAGGCGACCAACACCCAGACCAATAACGGCTCTGTGTCCGCCACCGCAAACACCGTCGTGGCGGGCTCCAGCCGGGCGGTCATCACCGGGGCCAATGCGACGGGCAATGCGGCGACCTTCTATGTCTCGCGTCCCTGACATTACACTTCCGTAACTTGAGAGGCTTCCCCGCGACGCCCAAGGGTTGCGGCGGGGACATCGGCTGTCAGGGTCGTGCACCCCTGTCCCATGTCCCGCGCCGGCCGGAGGCTGAGCGCGCACCGGAGTGATCCATGCGTTCCGCCCGCCGTATCCTGCTCGCCGCGTCCTCGCTGGCGGCCTTGCTTCTCGCCGCCCCCGCCCTGGCCCAGCAACAGGCCGCGCCGTCCAACCCGTGGGCCCAGGCGACCAGCGACGTCCCGGCCGACGCCGCCGTTCGCTTCGGCGTCCTGCCCAACGGCATGCGCTACGCGATCCTGAGGAACGCCACGCCGCCGGGCCAGGCCTCGCTTCGCCTGCGGATCGACGCCGGCTCGCTGATGGAGACCGACAGCCAGCTGGGCCTCGCCCACTTCATGGAGCACATGGCCTTCAACGGCACCAAGGACATTCCGGAGAACGAACTGCTCCGCGTCCTCGAGCGCCTCGGTCTGGCCTTCGGCGCCGACACCAACGCCTTCACCAGCTTCGACCAGACGGTCTACCAGCTGGAGTTGCCGCGCACGAACGACGAGACGGTCGACACCAGCCTGCACATCATGCGTGAAATGGTCTCCAGCGCCCTGATGAACGCCGATGACATCGACGGCGAACGCGGCGTGATCCAGGGCGAGGAGCGCACGCGCAACACGCCGGGCCTGCGCTCGATCAAGGCCCAGTTCGCCCTGCTGGCCCCCGGCCAGCGCCTGTCGCAGCGGCTGCCCATCGGCGACCTGAGCATCATAACCACCGCCCCGCGCGAGCGCTTCGTCGAATTCTATAACGCCTACTACCGTCCTTCGCGGGCCACGATGGTCGCGGTCGGCGACTTCGACGTCGATGCGATGGAAGCCAAGATCCGCGCCAATTTCGCGGACTGGACGCCGACCGCGGCTGACGGCCCCGAGCCGGACCTCGGCGTCGTCGCCCCCCGCCAGCCCGAGACCCGCATTCTGATTGAGCCCGGCATTCAGTCCAACATCCAGCTCAACTGGATCACGGCGCCCGACCTCGATCCGGACACCGTCTCCGAGCGCAAGTCCAACCTGCTGCAGGGCCTCGGCCTCTCCGTCCTGAACCGCCGACTGGGCGAGATCGCCCGCGCCGACAATCCGCCGTTCATCAGCGCCTCGGCCTCGGACGGCAATCTGTTCGACAGTCTCGAGATCGGCTCGATCTCGGCCAGCTTCAATCCCGGCGGCTGGAAACGCGCGCTCGAGACCATCGAGCAGGAAGAGCGTCGCCTCGTCCAGTTCGGCGTGACCGACGCGGAGCTGCAGCGCGAGATCGTCGACAACCGCACAGCCCTGCAGCAGGCGGTCGCCTCGGCGGCGACGCGTTCGACCCCCGGCCTGGCCAACGCCCTGGCCGGCTCGGTCAACGAGGACGACGTTTTCTCGGCGCCCCAGACCAACCTGGACCTGTTCAACGCCGCGGTGGAGGGCCTGACCGCCGCCGAGGTCAATGACGCGGCGAAGAAGGCCTTCGAGGGCCAGGGACCGGTCATGCTTGTCGTGACCCCCGAAGCGATCGAGGGCGGCGAACAGGCCGTCACCGCCGCGCTTGAGGCTTCGCGTCAGGTTCCCGTCACCGCCCGCGCCGCCCAGGCCGACCTGCAATGGCCCTACTCCAGCTTCGGAACGCCGGGGACGCCCTCGGCCCGTCGCGAGATCGCCGAGGTCGGCGCCACCGTGGTGACCTTCCCCAACGGCGTGCGCCTGACGGTCAAGCCGACCGACTTCAAGGACGAGCAGATCCTGGTCAGCGTCCGCACCGGTATCGGCGACCGCGGCCTGCCCACGGACCGGACCACTTCCCAGTCGTTCGCACCTCTCGTCTTCACCCAGGGCGGCCTCGGCAAGCTGACCGCCGATGACCTGACCCGGGTGCTGTCAGGCAAGATCTACAGCGCCGGCTTCTCCGTCGATGACAAGGCCTACGGCTTCTCGGGCGCGACCCGCCCGGCGGATCTGCAGACCGAGATGCAGGTTCTGGCCGCCTACGTCACCGATCCGGGCCTGCGTCCGGCTCCGTTCGAGCAGATCAAGGCCTTCTTCCCGCAGATACTGCGCCAGCTCTCGGCCGCCCCGGGGTCGGTGTTCCAGCGTGACAGCGGCGGCCTTCTGGCGGGCGGCGACATGCGCGAGGCCTTGCCGACCGCCGCCGACATCGCCGGCTGGACCAATGACGACATGCGCGCCGCCGTGATCGCCGGCCTGGCCCACGGGCCGGTGGAGATCACCATGGTCGGCGACGTGACGGTCGAGGACGCCATTGCGGCCACGGCGTCCACCTTCGGCGCCCTGCCCGCCCGCGGCCCCGCCTCAGCCGGCCTGCCGGGTTCGGATCAGCGCCACTTCCCTGCGCCGACCGCCGAGCCGGTCCGTCTGACTCATGACGGCCCTGCCAACCAGGCGCTGGGTTTTGTCGCCTGGCCGACGACGGACTCCGTCAACGACCGCACGGAAGCCCGTCGCCTGTCGATGCTCTCCAGCGTGCTGCAGCTGCGGCTACTCGATGAGATTCGCGAGAAGATGGGCATCGCCTATTCGCCCGCGGCCGGATCGACCTCGTCGCGCGCCTATCCCGGATACGGCTTCATGTCCGTGACCGCCGAAACCCAGCCCGACAAACTGCCCGCCCTGTTCGAAGCGATCGACGCCATCACCGCCTCGCTGCGGGACACGCCGATCACCGAGGACGAACTGACCCGCGCCAAGGCGCCGGCCATCGAGTCGCTGCATCGCAGCCAGGCCGGCAACGAATACTGGATGGGCCAGCTTCAGGAATTGAACACCGATCCGGGCACGCTGGAGCAAATTCGCACCAATGTGAGCGACCTGGAGGCGGTCTCGGTCGCCGACATCCAGGCCTTGGCTCGCCAGTATCTCAAGCCCGACACGGCCTATCGGATCGAGGTCCTCTCGACCCAGCCCGCCGCGCCCGCCGATGCCGCCCCGGCGGCGACGCCCGCCCCGGCCCAGTGACGAAAAAGGCCCCGGTCCATCGGACCGGGGCCAAGTCGCTTCTCAGGATCGCCGACGGAGGTCGACGGTCCAAATCTAGTCCGGCGCACCTGACGGGCGGCTGAACACAGGGTTCACTCCCATCGTCAGAACACCCGGCCGCCGACGCCGCCGTCCAGGGTGATGGACGAACCCTGCACCGCCATCCCGGCCTGTTCGACCACCTCTTCACGGTAGTCGGTGTAGGTTTCCTCGCGGATCATCACGAGGATCTTCACGCCCGCGCCGTAGCGCCGCAGCTGCGAACGCTCGTTGCAGTCGCGCTCGGTCTTCTGCGGCTTGCAACTCACCATGCCGCCGCGATCGCGCCACAGGGCCTCACCCTTGTTGCAGCTCATGGT
>JBBRFV010000090.1:0-8398 GCA_038241335.1 Caulobacterales bacterium
CGCTGTCCTCGACCGGGCCGACGAAGGTCACGTCCGGTTCGGCTGCGACCCACGACCAGCGCCCCAGCGGCCCGCCGTCGGACAGCAGGGCCAGCGCGCCCTCGCGGTCCTTCAGCCCGGCGGCCACCGCCAGCGGATCGCGCCAGGGCCGCGTTCGGGTCTCCACCGCGCTGAACGCCTGCGTCATGCCGCCAGCCGCGTGCCGATGCGGTCGCGCAAGGCCGCGTCCACGCCCAGCGCCTGCTCCAGATAGATGTCGACCGAGCCGTACCGGGCGGCGATCCCGTCCAGGGCGGTCTCCAGATAGACGGGCTCCACCCCGATGAAGGCGACGACGGCGGCGTGCGACGCTTTGCGTCCGGTCATGGCCTCCAGCTGCCGGGCGATGGCCGGAGCCCGCCCGGCCAGGTCGACCGCTGTATTGGTCAGCATATAGTCGGCGACCATCTCGTCGCGGCCCACGCCCAGCAGGTGATGCGTCAGCGCCGCCAGCACGCCGGTCCGGTCCTTGCCCGCCGCGCAGTGGATCAGCATCGGCCCATCGGTCTCGCCCAGAGCACGGAAATAGCGCGCGAACAGGTCCAGATGCGCCGGTTCGAACGCCAGCCTGCGATAGACGTCGGTCATGAAGGCCCGCCCTGACGCCTCGGTCAGGTCCGACTCCTTCAGGAAGGTGATGTGCGGAGCCTCGCCGCCGTCGTCATGGACGGCCTCGATCACGCTCCCCGCGAAGCCGACGGGCCGCCGCGACGGCTGTTCACGCCGCTCGCCGGGGCGGCGCAGGTCGACGATGGTGGCGATGCCCAGGTCGGCCAGACGCTGCAGATCCGCGTCGCTCGCCCGCGCCTGGTGCGCCGAGCGGAACAGCCGGCCCGCACGGATGCGCCGCTCTCCGGCGGCGTAGTCCCCATAGTCGCGGAAATTGTCGAGGGCGTCGAAACGATGGATGCGGTCGGTCATCCCGCCTCTCTAGACGAGCCCGGCCGTCCCTTGAACCGTCAGCGGCCGACCAGGCCCTGCATCGCGTCCAGATAGCCGAGGAAGGCCTTGCGCCCGGCGGTGGTCATCGACGCCTCGGTCAGCGGCTTGCGGCCCTCGAACCGCTTGTTCACCGCCACGAAGCCGGCGTCCTCCAGCTTCCTCAGATGCACCGACAGATTGCCGTCGGTGGTCTGTAGCCGCGCCTTCAGGGTGTTGAAGTCGGCGCTGTCGACGCCCGACAGCACCGCCATGATCCCCAGGCGGACGCGGCCGTGGATGATGTCGTCGATGCGGTTGATGTCGAATTCGTCAGCCATGCGCGATCAGGCCTGTTTCGCCTGCCGCATCAGCAGCCAGCCGGGCAAGGCCATCAACAGCAACAGGGCGGCGGCGTAGGCCAGATACTGGGCGTCCCGCCCCGCCAGGGTCGCCAGCAGGGGCGCGGCCGTGAAGGAGGCGATCGCCAGCCACCACAGCGGCCGGGATTTCAGCACGGAGGCGGTCACCGCCCAGCCGAGGCCGTAGAAGACCATGATCACCGACGGCACCAGCCACACCAGCAGCAGCATCGCGCTCACGTCGGCGATGCGCCAGCTGATCACGCTCATGGAAGCGAACAGGAAGAAGATGCCGAAGCCGACGCTCGACCAGGCGACGCCGGAGGCCCGATTGGCGACGGTGACGACGCCGCCCCGGGCCCGCCGGCGAAGGCTGAGGACCGTCATGATCGTCAGGAAAACCAGCGTCGCCACGCCCCACAGGGCGCTGAAGGCCGCCGGGGGCATGACGATCAGGCCGCTCTTGGCCGCCCAGTGCAGCACGCTGGCGCCGCCGAAGATCAGGCCCGCGGCCATGAGGATCGAGGCGCCGCGGAAGGGCGCGGTCGCGCCCTCCTCGGCCAGCTTGCGCATCCAGGCGATGTCGGCGGCGTCATTCTGGTCGGTCATCATCTCATTCCCCTCAGATTCGCTCGCCGCACGCCAGCGCGGCGCCGGGCAACAGAGCGACGAACATAAGCGTGACGGCGGCCGCGAGATACTGTTCCGGCGCACCGAGGTTGAAGAAGACCGCGCCGACCCCGGCGAAGGCGGTCAGGGAGACCACGCCCATCATGGGTCGGCCGGTCCGCGAAGCCGCGATCAGCCAGGCGACGCCATAGACGGTCAGGCTGACGCCGCCGGCCGTCTGCATCAGCGCCCAGTTGTTCTGGGCGGCCGAGGCGACGACCAGGCTCAGAACCGCAGCCAGCGAGACCATGATGCCGGTGCGCGACCAGCCGCCGACGATCCGGCCCGCCTCGCCCGAGCCCTTGCGGACCCGGAACAGGGTGGTCAGGAAAACGCCGACCGCGACGGGCCAGCTGAACGCCAACGCCATCGGATGAACGGGCAGGGCGCCGCTCAGCACGGCCCACTGGAACAGGTTTGCGCCGCCGAAGCAGAGGCCGGCGGCGGTCAGGATCCGACCGGCGCAGACCGGAACGGTCGGGTCGGCGTTGTTGCGGGACACGGTCAGGACGGCGGCGGTCATGGCGGGGGCTCCCTTGTTCGAGGAAGGCATCCTGCAGCCATTACTTTGTGATGTAAAGTTCTTTTTCTAGGGCTTGGGCTGAAGCGGCCCCTCGGCGCAGACCGCCCGGAATCCGGCCGCCGCAAATCGCACCATATAGCGCCCGGCGGTCTCCAGGTCGCCCGACCGGCACAGACCGCCGGACAGGCGGTCCAGCCGCCCGGTCTCGCCCAGCGTCAGGGTCAGGGCGCCGGACAGGTTGTGATAGGCCCAGTACAGATCGACCTCCCGCGCCTCGGGCATGACCTGTTTGACCAGTTCGATCAGGCGGCGGATCGCGGGGTCGTAATAGCGCGCCATGGTCTCGCCGCCGAAGGTGGGGTTGGCGTTGGTCTGGGCCACCAGGGCGGCATAGTGCTTCCAACCCGGACCGCCCTTGAGCGACCATTCGAACGGCGGTCGCAGGAAGGCCTCGAACAACCCTTCCAGAGTCATGCCTCCGGGACCGCACTCGCGCGAATAGCGGTTGATGGCGTCGACCCGCTCGTTGTTCCAGACCTCGGCACGGCGCAGGAAGACCGAGTCGAACAGGCCGCGCTTGGCCCCGAAATAATAGTGCACCAGCGCCGTATCGACCCCGGCCTCGCGCGCCACCTCGCGGATGGTGACGCCATAGAAGCCGTGTTTGGAGAACAGGTCCTCGGCGGCGTCCAGGATCAGTTCGCGGGTCTCCCCGGTCCCGGTGGCCTTGCTCTTGGGCGGGCGACCGCGGCGGGCGGCGGGCTGCGAGTCGGGCTGCGGGGCGTCAAGCTTGGTCATGAGACGACGCTAGGCCCTGAAAGCGCTGCCGTGCAACGGCGCCACACCTGCGAGGCCGCATGGCGCCGGATAAGCGTGGCCGTTTGACAGGGCCGTGAAACCGACTACGTTCCCGGAAAATCATTGAACGCTGAATAAAAGCGTCTGCCGTTGGAAACACAGAGAGATTGGGGCTTCACATGAACAGACTCGTCAAGACCGCCTTGCTGGCGGGAGCCGCCTGGGGCGCGCTCTCCTCCGGCGCGCTGGCGCAGACCGCCGCGCCGTCCGCCGTCCAGGCATCCTCCGTCGATGACGTCATCGTCACCGCCCGCCGTCGCGACGAACAGCTGAAAGACGTGCCGATCGCGGTCTCGGCCCTCAGCGCCGAACGCCTCGAGAGCACCGGCGCCAGCGACATCACCGCCCTGCAGCAGCAGACTCCGAACGCCACGGTCCAGATCGCTCGCGGCTCGAACTCGACCCTGATCTCCTTCATCCGCGGCGTCGGCCAGCAGGATCCGCTCTGGGGCTTCGAGCCCGGCGTCGGCCTGTATATCGACGACGTCTATGTCGCCCGCCCCCAGGGCGCCGTGCTCGACATTTTCGATGTCAACCGCATCGAGGTGCTGCGCGGCCCGCAAGGCACCCTCTACGGCCGCAACACCATCGGCGGCGCGATCAAATACGTGACCAAGCCGCTCGGCTCTGATCCCGAGTTCATGGCCCGCGCCCAGTTCGGCTCGTACAATGAGCGGAACTACCTGGTCAGCGGCACCTTGCCGCTGTCGTCGACCTTCAGCGTCGGCGGCGCCTACGCCAGCTATTCGCACGACGGCTACGGCACCAACCTGACTACCGGCCAGGAGCACTACAACAAGGACGTCGACGCCTACCGGGTCAGCGCCGAATGGAACCCGATCGATCAGTTCACCGTGCGGCTCGCCTATGACCGCGTCGACGATCACTCGGCCCCGCGCCACGGCCACCGCGAAGTGCCCTCGACCATCGGCGGCTACCTGCCCCTGGCCAACAAATACGACACCCAGTCGGGCTTCACCGGCCTGCAGGAAGTTGACACTTCGGGCCTTTCGGTGACCGGCGAATACCGCGTCAGCGACATGCTGACGCTCAAGTCGATCAGCGCCTACCGCATGGGCTATACCGACACCGTCATCGATTTCGACGGAACCCCGCTGCCGTCCCTCGACGTGCCCGGCGTCTACGGCGACCACCAGTTCACCCAGGAATTCCAGGCCCTGTTCAGCGGCTCCAACTGGTCCGGCGTCGCCGGCGTCTACTACCTGGACGCCACGTCCAAAGGCTCCTTCGATACTATCGCCGGAAACCTCGGCCTGACGATCGGCGCGGCGGGCTACGTCAAGACCCTGTCGTACTCGGCCTATGCCGACTTCAGCTATGATTTCTCGGATCGGCTGCACGCCTCGATCGGCGGCCGCTATACGTCGGACGACAAGGACGCCTTCGTCTTCCGCGCCTTCTACCTCGGTGTCGGGCGCACGGGCCTGACCCACGGCACGCCGCGTCCGATCTTCGTCACGCGCACCAACTACCATGCCTCGGATACGTTCGAGAAATTCACCCCGCGGATCAGCGTCTCCTACGACATCACTCCGGACCTGACCGGCTACGCCTCGATCGGCCAGGGCTTCAAGTCCGGCGGCTGGGACATGCGCGGCGACGCGGCCCTCGTGCCATCGACGGTCAACGGCTATCAGCCTGAAGTCCTGACCAACTACGAGTTGGGCCTGAAAGGCAGCGCGATGGACCATCGCCTGTCGTTCTCCTCGGCAGTCTTCTATGAGGCCTACAAGGACCAGCAGATCACGACCCAGCAGGTCGCGACCCTGCCCGCCGTCGGCGTCGCCTCGGTCGTCGACAACGCCGGCGCCTCGACCATCTACGGCGCCGAATTCGAAGGTTCCGCCTTCCTGAGCGACCATTTCACGGCCAATCTCGCCGTCGGTTATCTGCACAACGAGTTCGACCAGTTCATCACCCGCATCTCGGGCTCGCCGGTCGACATCTCCAGCACCAAACAGCCGCAGAACTCGCCGGACTGGACCGGTTTCCTCGGCCTGACCTACAGCAACACCGTCGCCGGCGGCGAACTGCGGGTCACCCCCTCGATCTCGTATCGCTCGGACTACCATCTGTTCGACGCGCCGGACCCGGTGCTGGACCAGAAAGCCTACAGCCTGGTCGATCTGGCCGCCTCGTGGACTGACGCCTCGGGCCACTACCAGGTCAGCGTCACCGGCAAGAACCTGACCGACGAACGCTACAAGGTCGGCGGCTACAACTTCGCCGGCGCCACCTTCAACAACTCGATCGACGCCTTCTATGGCCCGCCCCGCACCGTGCAGGTCGGCCTGACGTACCGGTATTGATCGACCGGATCCTGAAGCCTGATCGCAACTGATCACGGGCGGCGGTTCTCTCCTGAGCCGCCGCCCTTTTTCTTGGCGCGCGCCGGCGGTCACGCTAGCGTCGCCGACACGCCAGAACCGCACGCCAGAACCGCACCGAGATCCGGGGGATCCCGCCATGACACAGACCGCCGACGCCGCTCCTCCGTCCGGAGCAATCGTCTCGCCCGGCTACCGCTTCTATGTGCTGGCGGTGCTGATCCTGATCTACATGCTGAACTTCCTCGACCGGCAGATCATCGGCATCCTCGCGGCGCCGCTGAAGAAGGAGTTCGGTCTCTCCGACACCCAGTTCGGCCTGCTGGGCGGCATCGCCTTCGCCAGCGTCTATTCGACCCTCGCCATCCCCCTCGCCTGGCTGGCCGACCGCTTCAGCCGGGTGTGGATCATGACCGGCGCCCTGGCGGTGTGGTCGGGCTTCACCGCCCTGTGCGGATTCGCCGGCTCCTTCACCCAGCTGTTCCTGTGCCGCATGGGCGTGGGCGTGGGCGAGGCGGGCGGCGTGGCCCCGGCCTATTCGCTGATCGCCGACTATTTCCCGCCCCACCAGCGCGCCCGCGCCCTGGCCGGCTTCGCCTTCGGCATCCCGCTGGGCACCGCCGCCGGCACCCTCGTCGGCGGCCTCGTCGCGGTCCAGTACGGCTGGCGGACGGCCTTCATCGCCGTCGGCCTGCTCGGCCTGCTGGTCGCCCCGGTGCTGCGCCTGACCATCCGCAATCCGAAGCGGGGCGGGACCGACGCGCCCCGCACCCCCGAACAGGTCGCCGCCGCCGCGATGCCGGTGTCGCGCAGCCTCGGGCTCACGATCTCGCTCGGCCTGTTCGTCGTCGCCGCCCTCTGCGCCGTTCGCGCGGTCACGCTCGGCCTCGGCTCGGGCGTCCCCGCCGCCGCCGTGCCGTGGCTGTTCGCCGGGGGCCTGGCGGCGGTCATCGGCGTGTCGATCTTCATCGCCCGTTCGACCGCCTCGGTGGTGATGCGGAAGCCCAGCTTCTGGCTGCTGGCCCTCGGCGCCGCCTCGTCCTCGGTCTGTGGCTACGGGATCGCCGGCTGGCTGCCGCTGTTCTTCATGCGCAGCTTCAACCTGAACCTGCTGCAAACCTCGTGGTACTATTCCGGCATCGCCCTGATCGGCGGCACGCTGGGGATCTGGCTCGGAGGGGCCATCGCCGACCGCGCGGCGAAACGCGGCAAGGGCGCCTATCCGCTGGTTCCCGCCATCGCCTTCCTGATCTCGGCCCCCTGCTTCATCCTGGCGATGAACTCGCCCTGGCTGATCCACCAGTTCATTCCGTCGGGCGGCACCCACGCCCAGCAGCTGATCGTGGCCTTCCTGATCTTCCTGATCCCGACCGGCCTGAACCTGGCCTGGCTGGGACCGGTGACGGCGGCGGTCCAGCATCTGGTCGCCGCCCCGATGCGCTCGACCGCCTCGGCCATCTTCCTGCTGTTCAACAACCTGCTCGGCCTGGCCGTCGGCTTCTACTATTTCGGCTGGATGAGCGACCTGCTGAAGCCGACCTTCGGCGACCAGAGCCTGCGTTGGGCCATCTACACCGGCATGGGCTTCTACCTGCTCGCGGCCGTCCTCCTGACCGGCGCCTCGCGCACCCTGAAGAAGGACTGGGTCGACTAGCGGGACGGGCTGCTGTTGCACCTGCGAACGCCGGGGTCCTATAAGCGCCGCAACTCCTCCCAGCGTTTCGGCGGTCCTTCCTCATGAACATCCACGAATACCAGGCCAAGGCCGTGCTCAAGGGCTATGGCGCGCCCGTCGCCGAGGGCGTCGCCATCACCTCGGTGGATCAGGCCGAGGCCGCGGCGAAGCAGCTGCCCGGCCCCCTGTATGTCGTGAAGTCGCAGATCCACGCCGGCGGCCGCGGCAAGGGCAAGTTCAAGGAACTCGGCCCTGACGCCAAGGGCGGCGTGCGCCTGTCGCGCACCATCGACGAGGTCGTGGCCAATGCGAAGGACATGCTCGGCAACACCCTGGTGACCGCCCAGACCGGCCCGGCGGGCAAACAGGTCAACCGCCTCTATATCGAGGACGGCGCCGACATCGACCGCGAGCTCTATTGCTCCCTGCTGGTCGACCGTGAAGTCGGCCGCGTCGCCTTCGTCGTCTCCACCGAGGGCGGCATGGACATCGAGGCCGTCGCCCACGACACGCCCGAGAAGATCCTGACCATCGACATCGACCCGGCGACCGGCGTCACCGCCGCCGACGTGGCCAGGATCACGTCCGCCTACGGCCTGACCGGCGCGGCCGCCGAGGATGCGAAGACGCTGTTCCCGATCCTGTACAAGGCCTTCACCGAGAAGGACATGAGCCTGCTCGAGGTCAATCCGCTGATCGTCATGACCGACGGCCATCTGCGGGTGCTGGACGCCAAATGCTCGTTCGACGGCAACGCCCTGTTCCGCCATCCGGACATGAAGGAACTGCGCGACGAGACCGAGGAAGACGCCAAGGAGATCGAGGCCTCGGAATGGGACCTCGCCTACGTCGCCCTCGACGGCAACATCGGCTGCATGGTCAACGGCGCCGGCCTGGCCATGGCGACGATGGACATCATCAAGCTGTACGGAAAAGAGCCCGCCAACTTCTGCGACGTCGGCGGCGGCGCCGGCAAGGAGAAGGTCGCGGCGGCCTTCAAGATCAT
>JBBRFV010000091.1:0-8315 GCA_038241335.1 Caulobacterales bacterium
GCCGTCGAGCAGGTCAGGATTGGGGCGCCCGGAAGCGTCCGGAAGCCATTTGGGCGGCCATGCGTTGGCCCTTGGGGGCGAGCAAACGAGTTTCGACAGGAGTCTTCGAGATGCGGGCGATCACCGTCGCGCCGGGCAAGACCGATTCAGCACGTCTGGACGACATCGCCGAACCCGCCGCTTCGGACGGCGGTCTGTTGGTTGAGACCGTAGCGCTCGGGGTCTGCGGCACGGACATCGAAATCCTGGCCGGGGCGCACGGAGCGGCGCCGGAGGGACGGGACCGCATGATCCTGGGCCACGAGTCTCTCGGCCGGGTCGTCGAGGCGCCGCCCGAGACCGGCTTCAAGCCCGGCGACAGGGTCGTCGGCATCGTGCGGCGTCCCGATCCGGTGCCCTGCCATGCCTGCGCCGGCGGCGAATGGGACATGTGCGAGAACGGCCTCTACACCGAGCGCGGCATCCGGGGGCGGGACGGCTATGGCGCCGAGCGCTTCCGCCTCGACCCCGCTTTCGCGGTCAAGGTCGACCCGACCCTGGGGCTGGCGGGCGTGCTGCTCGAGCCGGCCAGCGTGCTGGCCAAGGCATGGGATCACATTGAACGGATCGGCAGCCGGACCCGCACCTGGTCGCCGCGGCGGGTGCTGGTCACCGGGGCCGGCCCCGTGGGCCTGCTGGCGGCTATGATGGCGGCGCAACGCGGGTTCGAGGTCCACGTCTACGACCGCGTGACGGACGGTCCCAAGCCGGATCTGGTCCGCGATCTGGGCGGGGTCTGGCATGACGGCCCGCTGGACGGCCTCGCCGACCTGGCGCCTGATATCGTGTTGGAATGCACCGGGGTGGGCGCCGTCGTTCTGGAGGTCATGCGGCACACAGGCCGCAACGCCATCACCTGCCTGACCGGGCTGGCCTCGGCCGGCCGGACGGTTGATCTGGACGCTGGAGGACTGAACCGATCTATGGTGCTGCAGAACGACGTGGTGTTCGGGTCGGTCAACGCCAACCGGGCGCATTATGAGCTGGCGGCCGCGGCGCTGGCGAAGGCCGACCGGGCGTGGCTGGAGCGGCTGATCACACGCCGCGTGCCGTTGGCGCGTTGGCAAGAGGCCTATGAGCGGCGACCCGGCGATGTGAAGACCGTTATCGACTTCGGCCTGGCGGCCTGATGCCCGGCGTCATCGAGGACTACGGCCTGATCGGCGACTGCGAGACCGCGGCCCTGGTCGGCCGCGACGGATCGGTCGACTGGCTGTGCTGGCCGCGCTTCGATTCCGACGCCTGTTTCACCGCCCTGCTGGGCGATCCGTCTCATGGGCGCTGGAAGATCGCGCCGTCCGACGAAGGCGCCGCCGTATCCTGGCGCTACCGGCCCGACACCCTGATCCTCGAAACCGTGCACGAGACAGCCGACGGGATCGTGCGCGTCACCGACTTCATGCCGCCGCGCGGCGAGGCCTCGGACCTCGTGCGTCTGGTCACCGGGGTTCGCGGTCGTGTCGAGATGCGATGTGAACTGATCCTGCGCTTCGGCTACGGCAAGACCGTGCCGTGGGTCACCCGCCTGGACGAAGGGGGCGGTCTGAGCGCCATCGCCGGGCCTGACCGGGTCATCCTGCGCACCCCCGTCAAGCTGACGGCCCTGGACCTGACCACGGTGGCGACGTTCACGGTCGAGGCGGGCCAGACCGTCCCCTTCGTCCTGACCTACGGCCCTTCGCACCTGCCGCCGCCCGGCGTCATCGATCCGCAACAGGCCCTCGCCGATACCGAGGCCTTCTGGCGCGACTGGGCGGCCCGGAGCAGTGTCTCCGGTCCCTATGCCGAGCCGATCCGGCGCTCGCTGATCACCCTCAAGGCCCTGACCCACGCCCCGACGGGGGGCGTGGTCGCGGCGGCGACGACCTCCCTGCCGGAACAGTTCGGCGGCGGGCGCAACTGGGACTATCGCTACTGCTGGGTTCGTGACGCCACCCTGACCCTGCTGGCCCTGATGAACGCCGGCTATTTCGATGAGGCCTCGGCCTGGCGCGACTGGTTGCTGCGGGCCGTCGCCGGCAGTCCGGACCAGATGCAGATCATGTATGGCCTCGGCGGCGAGCGGCGGCTGACCGAATGGATCGCCGACTGGCTGCCCGGCTATCAGGGCGCGGCTCCGGTGCGGATCGGCAACGCCGCCCATGAGCAGTTCCAGCTGGACGTCTATGGCGAGCTGATGGACGCCCTGCATCAGGCCCGCAAGGGCGGTCTGGACGGGAGCGAGCCGGCCTGGGCCGTGCAGCGGGTGCTGGTGAAACATGTCGAGGCGACCTGGGACGAACCCGACGACGGCATGTGGGAGGTGCGCGGCGACCGCCGTCATTTCAGCTGGTCCAAGGTCATGGCCTGGGTCGCCATCGACCGGGCGGTGAAGGGGGTCGAGCAGTTCGGGCTGGATGGCCCGGTGGACCGCTGGCGCGCCCTCCGCGCTCGCATGCATGACGACATCTGCGCCCGGGGCTACGACGCCGCTCGCAACACCTTCACCCAGTCCTATGGCCGGCCCGAACTGGACGCCAGCCTGCTGTTGCTGGCCGAGGTCGGCTTCCTCGACGCCGATGATCCCCGCTATCGCGGCACCGTGGAGGCGGTCGAGCGCGAGCTGATGCGCGACGGCTTCCTGCTGCGATACGACACCGGCGCGGCCGACGACGGCCTGCCGCCGGGGGAGGGGGCCTTTCTCGCCTGCAGCTTCTGGCTGGTCGACGCCTGGCTGATGATCGGTCGACGCGCCGAGGCCGAGGCCCTGTTCGAGCGGTTGTTGGCCGTGCGCAGCGACCTGGGGCTGTTGGCCGAGGAATATGATTCCCGCGCCGGCCGACTGTGCGGCAACTTCCCCCAGGCTTTCTCGCACATCGGCCTGATCAACGCGGCCTTCAACCTGACGCGCGCGGCCAAGCCGACGGAGCAGCGTTCGGAAAAGCCGACCCCGGATGCGGTCCGGTCATGAGGCGCTAAAGCTTCACGGTCTTGAGCCTCAGGGCGTTGGAAATGACGCTCACCGACGACAGCGACATGGCCAGGGCCGCGATCATCGGCGACAGCACGAGGCCGAAAACCGGGTACAGCGCCCCCGCCGCCAGCGGCACGCCCAAGGCGTTGTAGCCGAATGCGAACAACAGGTTCTGGCGGATGTTGCGCATGGTGGCCCGCGACAGGGTCCGGGCGCGGACGATCCCGTTCAGATCGCCGGACAACAGGGTCACGCCAGCGCTCTCGATGGCCACATCGGCCCCCGCGCCCATGGCCACCCCGACGTCGGCGGCGGCCAGGGCCGGGGCGTCGTTGACCCCGTCGCCGGCCATGGCCACGACCCGGCCTTCAGCACGCAGCCGTTCGATCACCGCGGCCTTGTCGGCGGGCGAGACGTCGGCCTCGACCGCGTCGATGCCCAATTGGGCCGCCACGGCGCGGGCCGTGGTCTCGTTGTCGCCGGTCAGCATGACCAGACGGACGCCCTGGGCGTGCAGGGCGTCGACCGCCGCCCGGGTTGTCAGCTTGATCGGGTCGGCGATGGCGAAGGCTCCGGCCAAGGCCCCGTCCACCGCCATGAAGATGGCCGTGGCCCCGTCACGGCGCAGGGCGTCGGCGGCCTCGGCCAGCGGCGTCGCGTCGATGTGGCTGTCCCTCAGATGGCCGGCGCTGCCGATCAGCACGATGCGTCCCTCGATCCGGCCGGTCACTCCACGGCCGACCGGACTGTCGAAATCCTCGGCCGTGGACAGTTTCAGCCCGCGCGCCTCGGCGGCGCGGACCAGGGCCCGGGCCAGCGGGTGTTCGCTGGACCGCTCCAGCCCGGCGGCGAGCCGAAGAAGTTCGGCCTCGTCATAGCCCTCGACCGGGTGGATCGCCGTCACGGCGGGGTGGCCCTCGGTCAGGGTGCCGGTCTTGTCGACCACCACGGTGTCGACCTTTTCGAACCGCTCCAGCGCCTCGGCGTCGCGGATCAGCACCCCGACCTGGGCCCCGCGCCCGACCCCGACCATGATCGAGATCGGCGTCGCCAGCCCGAGGGCGCAGGGGCAGGCGATGATCAGCACGCTGACCGCCGCCACCAGGGCATAGGCCAGACGCGGCTCGGGCCCGAACACGGCCCAGGCGATGAAGGCGGCGACGGCGATCAGCACCACCCCCGGCACGAACCAGGCGGCGACCCGGTCAGCCAGCCGCTGGATCGGGGCCCGGCTGCGCTGGGCCTGTGCGACCAGCTGGACGATCTGGGCCAGCAGGGTGTCTGCCCCAACCTTGTCGGCGCGCATGACGAACGCGCCGGTGGTGTTCAGGCTGCCCGCCACCACCGCGTCGCCGGGGGTCTTGGTCACCGGCATGGATTCCCCCGTCACCAGCGCTTCGTCCACTGCAGCGCGTCCCTCGGTCAAGGCTCCGTCGACCGGGATTTTCTCGCCGGGCCGCACCCTCAGCAGATCGCCGACGGCGATGTGTTCGACCGGGATCTCCTCATCGGACCCGTCGGCACGCACGCGCAGGGCGTGTTTCGGAGTCAGGTCCAGCAGCGCCCGGATGGCGCCCGAGGTGCGTTCCCGGGCCCGCAGCTCCAGCAACTGGCCGACCAGCACCAGGGTGACGATCACCGCCGCCGCCTCAAAATACAGCGGCGGTTCGCCATGCTCGCCGCGGAAGGCGTCGGGGACCAGGCCCGGCGCGATCACCGCCATGGTGCTGAAGGCCCAGGCGACCGCCGTGCCCAGGCCGATCAGGGTGAACATGTTCAGGTTCCACGTCCGGACCGAAGCCCATCCGCGCTCGAGGAACGGCCAGCCGGCCCACAGCACCACCGGCGTGGCCAGGGCGAACTGGATCCAGCCGTTCCAGCCGTGCGGGACCGGCAGGCGCAGACCCAGCAGGTGGGCGACCATCTCAAGGACGAACAAGGGCGCGGTCAGAAGGGCCGCGACCCACAGCCGGCGGGTGAAATCGGCGATCTCGGGATTGGGGCCGGAATCGGCGGTGATCGTCTCCGGCTCCAGCGCCATGCCGCATTTGGGGCAGGCGCCGGGACCGATCTGGCGCACTTCGGGGTGCATGGGGCAGGTGTAGATCGCACCTGGAGCCGCCGGCTCCGGTTCCTGCGCCGAGGTCAGGTAGCGCTCCGGGTCGGCGATGAATTTCGTCCGGCAGCCGGCCGAGCAGAAATGGAACGCCTGTCCGTCGTGCGTCGCGTGGTGCGCCGTCACGGCCGGATCGACGGTCATGCCGCAGACAGGATCGACGACCTTGCCGGGATCGGGCGCGGCCGCGTGGCCGGAACAGCAGGCGTGTGACATGTCGAACTCCATTCTGGGGTCCCGACATATACCCTGCTGGGGTATTGTCAAATTACCCTGCGGGGGTATGATGGACGTCAAGGAGCGATCGATGAACCACCACGACAAGCCGAAATTGCTCAACCGCCTGAACCGTATCGAGGGCCAGGTGCGCGGCGTCGCCCGCATGGTCGAGGAGGGGCGCTACTGTATCGACGTCCTGACCCAGGTGCGCGCCATCCGGGCGGCGCTGGGCCGCTTCGAGAGCGAGATGCTGACGGGCCACCTCAATCACTGCATCGAGGAGGCCATCGTCTCGGGCGATGTCGAGCAGCAGCGACTCAAGGCCGCCGAGATCGTCGCCCTTCTGGAGCGCGCCGACCGCTGAGGCGCGGCGGGTTCAGGCGTAGTTGAAACTGATCGAGATACGCTCGGCCCTGGCGGCGTTCGGCGGCACCTCGTGGCGCAGCCAGCTCTCCCAGATCAGCACCGTGCCCGCCTGCGGGGCCATATAGACGAAGGGCCTTTCGGCCTCGGGCGCGTCGGCGTGGACGCCCGGGCGGGCCATCATCATCGGCAGGCGCGGATCCTCCAGCTTCAGGGCCGAGGCGCCGTCGGGGACCTCGACATAGACGGTGCCGCTGAGGAAGGCGTGCGGATGGATGTGCCCCGAGTGGCCGCCGCCGGGCTTGAGGATGTTGACCCACAGGCTGTCCAGCCGCGGCTTGCGCGCGAGGTCGAAATTCAGCGCCCTGGCGTAGGCCAGGGCATGGCGGTCCAGATGGCGCTTCAGGTCGGCGAACTCGGGCATGCGGTTGGGCAGGTCGTCGAGCGAGCCGTAGGACGTATAGCCGCGATAGCCGTGCTCGCGGCACCAGGCCCGACCCGCCCCGTCCTCGACCGCCAGCACGCGGCAGGCCTCGGCCAGAGCGGCGTTGAAGCCGGCGAAGCCCGCCCCCTCGGCGAGCGAGGCTTCATAGACCTGGGTGACGAAAAGGGCGCGCAAGGACATGGCCCCCGCCTTAGCGCTATTCCGGGCGCACGACCATGCAGGTGACGTGACGATCCGACAGGGCGGTACAGGCGGCCCGAGCGGCGACCTCGGTCATGCCGATGAAACGCGAACGGTACCAGCCTTCGGCATTCTGAACGTCGCTTTCGGCCTGGGTGAACTGGGCGCGGAAGCGGCGGTTGACCTCGGTCAGCCAGTCGCGGGCCACCGTGCGGTCGCGGAAGGCCCCGACCTGGACGGCCCAGCTGCCGGCCGGGGGCCGGGCGGGGGCGGCGGGTTGGCGAGCGGGCGGGCGGACCGGCGTTGCGGCCGGCCGGCGCGCCGTTCCCGACGCGCCGTTCAGCGACCCCGTCAGGTCGGGCGAGGCGGCGGCTTCGGCGCGTTCGATCTGGCCCGGGCGGGCCGGGGTCACGCCGGCCGGAGTGGGTCCGCGCGGAGCCGTGCTGGCCACCGGCGACGAGTCCGTCGTCGGCGAGAACCGGGCGGCGTTGGCGGTCATCATCGGCGGAGACGGCGTCGCGGCCACGGCCAGATAGGGTCGGCCGCCCTCCTCGCTTTCGTCGTTGGCGTCGTTCGAGGCGTATTCGACCGACCCGGTGGCGGCCGGGTCGAGGCCGAAGCCGCGGCTTTCGAAGAAGGTCTGGGCCACCTGGATGGTCTGGCCGTCGTGGCGCAGGCGCTCGACCTCGAAGCCGGTGTCCATCAGGGCCGCGACGTGGGCGTTGCGGCTGGCGGTGGTACGCCCGCCCATGACGATGACGATCAGCCGCCGTCCGTCGCGCACCGCCGAGGCCGCCAGATTGTAACCCGAGGCGTTGGTGTAGCCGGTCTTCATGCCGTCATAGCCGTTTCCGGTCGCCAGCAGGCCGTTGGTGTTGCGGTATTCCCGGCCGTTGTAGCTCCAGTCATGGAAGCCGAAATAGCGGTAGTATTGCGGGTAATCGCGCATCACCGCCCGGGCCAGGATGGCGAGGTCGCGGGCCGAGGTCAGCTGGCGGCTGTCGGGCAGGCCGTTGGCGTTGACGTAGCGGGTCTGGGTCATGCCTAGCTGTTCGGCCTTCAGCGTCATCAAGGCTGTGAAACGGCTCTCGGAGCCGCCTATCTGCTCGGCGATCGCCACCGCCATGTCGTTGGCGCTGCGCACCGCCATGGCGTGCATGGCGTCGTCAAGGGTGATCGTCTGCCCGGCGGCGAGCCCCAGTTTCGACGGCGGCTGGCTGGCGGCGTGGGAAGAAACGGTGATGATGTCTTCCAGTCTGGCCTTGCCGTCGGCCAAGGCTTCGAACGTCAGATACAGGGTCATCATCTTGGTGATCGACGCCGGATAGCGCCGGCTGTCGGCGTGTCGCGCGAACAGCACCTCGCCCGACTGGGCGTCCACCACGATGGCGGCGTAGCGCGCATCGTCCGCCGACTGGGCGACCGGAGCCGGCGCGACCGGCGTCAGGGCCAGGGCGCATGCCAGGAGGAGGGACAGGACTCCACGACGGATCAGTGCGGAAAGCAGCAAAGACAGGCCTCACAGGACATTTAGCGCGACGGCGGCCCCACCACGCGACGCTGAGGAAAGGCTAACATGCGTCATTCCGGTTTCGTGAAGGTAAACAACCCGTCAACGATTTTGTGAAGTTTTGTGCACCGCACCATTTTCTCTTGACGTTTTTTCGCACCTGCACCATATGACCGTCTGTGGCGATGGACAGGTTCCTTTCGCCAGGAAATAACAGGCGGTCCCCCGACCGCGACCAGGTTCTGGAGACTCACATGACCGACTCGACCATCGAAACCGTCAAGAAGACCACCGAAGCCGCCGCCGCCACCGTCAAGGCCCAGGCCGAGAAGGTTCAGGCGACCGCTCAACAGGCGCAAGTCACCTTCCGGGCCAATGCTGAGCAGGCGCAAGCCACCGGCGCCAAGGCGTTCCGTGAAGCCGCTGACAAATCGGCCGCCGGCCTCAGCGAAATGAACACCCAGGGCAAGCAGAACCTCGAAGCCCTCGT
>JBBRFV010000092.1:0-8278 GCA_038241335.1 Caulobacterales bacterium
GACCCCACCCGAAACGGTCTTTTTTCAATCTCGCCAGTAGCTTACCGGTATGATGGTGGGGGTACCGCCTTGGACGCCGATTCACAGCCTGTGGCCGGTTTCCGCCTCGTGACAGACTGCGTGGATCAGATCGGGGCCAAGGTGGCCTTGTCGCGGTTGAAGGATCTGGCCCTCAGTGGGGACGATGGCGGCGCGCCCGACGTTCCGCTGGCCTGCCCGTTGGCGGGGGAAGCGGCCCAGATTTTTGAGGTATGGTGGCGCGGTCGCAAACACGAATCTCTTGAGGCCACGGGCCTGTGGGGCGGGTGGCTGGGCAAGCAGTCGGGACAAGCTCTCAGACTGGCGCTGATCCTGGAGCATCTGTGGTGGAGCGCGTCGCGGCCGGAGACAGACTTCCCGCGCGTCATCAGTTCTGAGGCGATGAAAGCGGCCATACGCCTGATCGACGACTGGGCTGCGCCTATGGCGAAACGCGCGTTCGGAGTTGCAGCCATATCGGCGGAGGAGGCTGATGCTGCGATACTCGCCCGTTGGCTGCGGCGTCGCGCTCTGCCGGTATTCAACACGAGAGACGCGAGGCGAAGCGCAGATGGCCCCGGTGGTCGTCTGGTCAAGGCTGCCGCTATGACCGCGGCGTGCGAAGTGCTGGAAAGCGGGGGACTAATTCGGAGCGTCGGTGGTCGGGCTGGAGAAACGGCAGGCCGCCAGCGTCAGGACTACGCCGTTAATCCTGCGCTTTAGGTGGAAGCCAAAGGTCGGGTGGTTGCGGCGCTAATGGCCCTTTCGGTGCTAGTGGCATCGTAAGTGGCAGCCCTGCACTTCGACCGCCGGGAGTTTTCCGGCGCATTCCCCGCGCGCGCGCGGCGGCAGCGGAAAAAATGATTTAACGTCATCTTTCCCCGGCACGTAAGCAGTTTCCGGACAGGTAACGTGCGCGCGCGCGAGGGGTTTTCCGTAAGTGCCATGGAGGGGCGAAGCGTGGCTGACCATTACGCGCACGTGTGTGGATCGGCGTCCAGTGGTGGGGTCCCGAGCGCGCTGGTTACTCTGAGATTTCGTCGCGGAAAGATGTCGGAAATCAATCCTTCAGTCGCAGAGCAAGGAGCCTCATCTTGGGCGCTCATCCACAATGCAAAAACGCCCTATACTCGACGATCTACCGGCGGCAAATTGACAGCCCGCTGTCCAAGCTAGTTTCAACAACCGTTTGGAAACACATCCGGCCTCGACCAGCCACCCCTCGCCGAAGTTTCAAGACGGCCTCTGGGTCAGAACGGGTCGACAAATGCGCATTGGCAAGGCTGTTTGTCAAATCGGTATCTTGCTCGTATCTTTACCCTTGGGTTCATGAGGTATTTCGGGAAACATGGTCAATCTCTTCATTTCCAACACAGATAACCGATGGTTCGATTTTCTGTATAGGAGCTCTCCACATTCCGAAGTGAACTTCTGGCAGCCAAGCGCTACAAATTTTCGAGCAATTACCCCCGGCGAATTCTTTGTTTTTCGATTGAAATCACCGCGAAATGTTATTGGGGGCTTCGGCGTCCTATCGACGGCAACCATTTTGCCAATCAAGATTGCTTGGGACGCGTTCGGGCAGGCAAACGGCGTTGCAAGCCTGACCGATTTCGTCGCGTTCATTCAAAACTATCGAAAAGATGAACGCGTCAGCCCGCAAAGCTTGATCGGATGCAGGGTTCTGACGCAACCGGTGTTCCTCGACGAACGGAACTGGTCAGAGCTTCCATCATCCTGGTCGAGAAACATCGTTGGCGGCAAGACGTTCTCGACAGGGGAGCCAGAGGGCGCGGCCCTCTGGAACAAACTGGATCAGCTTTTGTCTTCTCATCAGGTTTCAAGCGGCATGGCTGAGGCGGCCGAACGTTTCGGTGGTCCCCATCTGGTCTTGCCGCGCCTGGGACAGGGATCGTTCCGGATCTCTGTCATAGAAGCCTACAAGCACCAGTGCGCGTTGACAGATGGCCGAGTTTTACCTGCTCTGGAGGCGGCGCATATCAAGCCCTATGCCGAAGGAGGGCAGCACACTCGATCGAACGGTATTCTTTTGAGGCGAGATATTCACAGCGTGTTTGATGCCGGTTACGCGATGATTGATGACGACTTCCGTTTTGTGGTTAGCGACAGGGTTCGAACGGTTTTCAACAACGGAAACGAATATCGCCGCCTTAATGGGCAGAGGCTTCGTTTGCCCGACAATCCCACCGATTTTCCAGACAAGGGTTTACTGCGATGGCACGCAGAACGTTTTGAGGCGAGCTGACATCTCTTCGGGCGTTAGAAATGACATGTTGTGCGGATCGGCGTCCAAAGCGGGACCCTCCCCACCTTAGCCAAGCAACTGGTTCAAAACGGTTTTCGTGCGCGCGCAATTGTAAAATAGGCGTCGCGTGGGACCCCACCCTATGCGGTAATTCCTCAATGCCGCCATTAACTTATGTTTATTTGTTGGGGGCCCCGCGTTGCACGCCGATTCACACCACATTTGAAATGAACGCCGACTCTGTGGACCTAGTCGATGACTTTCTCGACGGATCGACTGACGCCGGTACAATCTCAATTTAGGTCTAGGCCCGAAGGGTTCGCTCCCTCTCAACAAAACCCCGTGGCGTCCCCGATAGTCCAACCTCATCGCAGCGCAGAGTTGGGACTAAAGTGGGGACTGGCTGACGTATTCTTCTAAATCCTATCTAGATTCAACACGTTACGACGGTCGGTGGCGGACAGAGAGGGATTCGAACCCTCGGTACGCTTTCACGTACACACGCTTTCCAAGCGTGCGCGATCGACCACTCCGCCACCTGTCCGTTTCCACGACGTCGCCCAAAGGCCTTCGTGTCCCGCCGGAGGTCGATCCGGCGCGAGGCGAGGCTGATAGAACACCCGGCCCCCCTCGGCAAGCGGTGGATGAGACCCCATATGGAAGACCGACTATTCGATCCGCCAGTCAGGAATCCTTTCGCCATGCTGTTCCAGAAATCACACGACTTGCCGACCGCCGCCACGGCCTTGCCGGGCCGGCCGCATCCGCTGGTCACCGACGAGGTCCACTACGTCACCGGGCGTCCGCTGAAGGGGCCGCACCCCGAGGGCTTCGAGACCGCCATCTTCGGCATGGGCTGTTTCTGGGGCGTCGAGCGCATCTTCTGGCAGCTGCCGGGCGTCTGGGTGAGCTCGGTCGGCTATTCGGGCGGCCTGACCCCCAACCCGACCTATGAGGAGACCTGCACCGGCCGGACCGGCCATGCCGAGGTGGTTCAGGTGGTCTTCAATCCGCACGAGATCAGCTACGGCGACCTGCTGAAGACCTTCTGGGAAAACCACGACCCGACCCAGGGCATGCGCCAGGGCAATGATGTCGGCACCACCTATCGCTCGGTCATCTACTATCTGAACGACGAACAGCGGGCCGAGGCCGAGGCCTCGCGCGACGCCTACCAGGCCGCCCTGACCCGGGCGGGGCGGGGTGTCATCACCACCGAGATCGCTGCCGCCGGCCCGTATTATTTCGCAGAGGACTACCACCAGGCCTATCTGGCCAAGAATCCGGCCGGCTATTGCGGCATCGGCGGCACCGGCGTGGTCTGCCCGATCGGCGTGGGGGTCTAAGGGTGGACCGCGCGGGGGTCGGCAAGGTCTGCCTCGCATTACCGCGCGCCACGCTCGACCACCCGTTCGGCGGCGACCACGACGCCTACAAGGTCGGCGGCAAGATGTTCTGCATGGTCGGGGCCATGGGCGGCATCTCGTTCAAGGTCTCGGACATCGCCTATGAGGTGCTGACCGAAAGCGGCCACGCCCGCCCCGCGCCCTATATGGCGCGCAACAAATGGGTGAACCTGCCCCGTATCGGCGACTGGCCCGACGACGAACTGGCCGAGCATCTTGCCATCGCCCACGGCATCGTGGCGGCGAAATTGACCAGGAAGGCGCGAGCGGCGCTGGGCCTGGCCTGATCTAGCCGCAGAAGGCGAAGAAGCGCTCGATCCCCGGCGCGGCGGCCGGGTGGGGGGCGTAGCCGTGCACTTCGGCCCCCTGCCGGACGGCCAGCCAGCCGAGATGGCGGAACTGCTGGAACACCGGCTCCGAGGTGCGCGCCTGCGCCGTCAGGAAGACCCCGCTGCTGACCTCGGACGGCTCGACCATGGCCGGAAAGCGCCGGGTCTCGCCGCCGGATTCGACGATGATCTCATGTGCGCCCACGTCGCCTTCGGCGCTCAACGCCAGACGCCCGGTCCCGCGCCGGCAGTCCAGGCCCAGCCTCAGGTCGTCGCTCTCCTCCAGCCCGTAGGCCAGCCGCGCTTCGTCGCCGTCCTCGTTCAGGAACCAGTCGTAGCCCTCGACGGGCGCGGGGGCGGCCGTGAGCGGGGCGGCAGGCGCCACCACCGGCGGCGCAGTGGCGCAGGCCGCGGCCGAGACGGCGATCCCGACCAACAGCAGCAGAAGAGCGGGGCGCAGCACGCTCATCCGGCGCACAGTTCGGAGAAGCGCCTCAGCTTGTCCAGCGAAGTCCGCTCGATCCGTACCGTTCGCCGGTCGTCGCCCAGCGTGACCGCCAGTCGGCCGTCGGCGGCGAAGGCGGCGAACACGGGATGGTCGGTGCGCAACATGACCCGGAAGCCCGCCTCCCGGCCCGCCTCAGCCTGGGCCACGGCCGTCGCCTCGCCCGCGGCCAGCCGGGCCATGCCGGCTCCCGAGGCGCCGCCGTACAGGGTCAGGCGCGCCACGCCGGATCCCGGATCGCACTCCAGCGTCGTCCTCAGGTTCGGCGTGTCGGGCACTTCATTGGCCAGCACCACAGGCGCGTGGTCGGCGTACAGGGTCCAGGTCCAGGCGGGCGCCGGCGGGGCGTTCTGCAACGCCAGCGCCATCATCGCGGCCAGTAAGCTCATGTGGTCAGCCCCCGCTGATCCCGGGCTCGGGCCCGGACCATGATGTGATCAGGCGCGGCCCGAACCGCAATAGGCGATGAATTCCCCGATCAGGCGACGTTCGTTCCGGGTGGCCGTCAGTTCCGACCGGCCGGCCTCGCCCACGACCGGCATGCGGCCGTCGCGCACCAGCGCCCGAACGGCGGGATCGCGCAGCGACATCCGGCTTTCCCCGGCCAGATCGCCGCTCAGCGGGTCGATGGCGACGGGACCGGCCGACGCCGCCTGCAGACGGGCTCCGGCCGGCGCGACGTCGCCATAGACCTCGGCGTTCGTCTGTCCTGGCTCACAGGTCATCATCAGGGCCAACTTGTCGGAGTTCTCGACGCCATAGGCCAACTTGGCCATCGCGCCCTCGTGGCTGACGTGCCAGCCGAGTCCAGGCTCGCGCGGCTGCTCCGGCGTCGCATGCGTCTGAGCGGCCCAGGCGATCAGGCCCAGGGCGGCGACGGCGGGAACGGCGAATTTGAACATCGGAAAACTCATGTCTGGCTTGCAAACGCTGCTCTCCGTTAACGGTTCACGGCTCCGCTTGGCCGGATTTCACGAGGTTCTCGCCTGTTGCGGAATTATCGCGTGTTCGGCGAACCATCCTTGTTGGCGCCAACGCTCGCGACGCGGTCGCTCGCTGCTTGAGCGCGAGGTCGCGCGAAGCGCCGGGCCGCGTCGGGTCGATAAGGCGGAGCTATCAGACCGCGGCCCACTCAGAATGGACTGAAACGCTCCACCAGCGCCTGGGCCGCCGGCGTGGCCTGCACGCGGCTGATGTCGCCGCGGCCGCCGTAGCTGATGCGGGCCTCGGCGATCTGGGTGTGGCTGATGGTGTTGGCGCTCGAGATGTCCTCGGGCCGCACGATGCCGGCGACGGTCAGTTCGCGCACTTCGCGGTTGGTGCGCACTTCCTGCCGACCCTGGATGACGAGGTTGCCGTTGGCCATCACCTCGGTGACCACGGCGGCGATGGTCAACGAGACCTTTTCCGACCGGTTGATCGAACCCGAGCCGGAGGCGTTCACCGATCCCTCGGTGCCGACCATGTTGGCGGGGTCGAACCCGCCGGGAAAGGCGCGGCCCAGGGCGTTCTCAAGCCCGAAAAAGTGAGTCACCCCGCCTGAAGCGTCATTGGTGCGGCTGCGATCGGTGGAGTTCTGGGTCTGGGCGCGGTCGTCGATGTCGATGTTGACTGTCAGGATGTCGCCGACCCGCCGCGCGCGCTGGTCGCCGAAAAAGGTCCGCGACCCGACCCGCCACAGGCTGTTGGCGCTGGCGGCCCGGTCGGCGTGCTGCTGCTCGGCGGAGGGCAGATAGGCCTGGTTGGTCGGCATCAGCGCCGCCGGATAGCCGATCGGCGCCAGTTCGGGCCCGCGCACGGCCTCGACGGCGGTCGAGCAGGCGCCGAGCGACAGGACGGACAGGATGGAGGCGGCGAGCAGGACGGTACGCATGAGACGGGATTCCTAGCGGGCAGCGAACTGTTGGAGAGTGTTGCGGGCAGTCTGGGCGGCGGGGCCGGCGACGGCCTGGCCGGGGCCGACGGCGACGGCGTCGATCATGCGGTGCGACTGCAGGTTCTGCACCGCGACCGGCTGGCCGGCGGCGGCGTTGCCCTGGGCCCGGCCGACGACCGCGAGGCGGACGCCGCCGACCTCATAGGCGACCTCGACCATGTCGTTGCGGTTGATCACCCGTTCAGCGACGGAGGTCGCGACGCGAAGCGGCGCCGTCGCGGGCCGGGCGGCTGGCGCTGCGGCGTCGGCGACGGTCACGGGCGCGACGGAGGCGCCGGGCGACAGGGCGGCGTTGCGTACGACCACCCGACGCAGGCCGGACGGATTGGCCCACTGCAGGCCTGACTGCATCGCCAGGGCCTGCAACTGGCCGGCCTCGAACACCACGGACGGACCCGAACGGCGACCCACCACGACATTGGCCGCGCCGCCGGCGCCGTCGAACAGGTCGCCAAAGGTGACCTGGCCATCGGCGTCGACCGGGTTGGCTTTCAGCGTGACCGGACCCGCAGCGGCGGCGCCGGTGATGGCGATCGCGCCGATCGCGCCGAGGATCAGGGCCCTCATGATTTCACCGAGGCCGTGACCGACAGCATCTGGTCGGCGGTGGTGATGACCTTGGAGTTCATCTCATAGGCGCGCTGGGCCACGATCAGGGCGCTGATCTCGGCCACGGCGTCGACGTTCGAGGATTCCGTATAGCCCTGCAGAAGTTGCCCCAGCCCCGTGTCGCCCGGCGAGCCGGTGGTGGCCGAGCCCGAGGCGGCGGTCTCGAGCAGCAGGTTGTCGCCCACGGCCTCCAGGCCGGCGTCGTTGAAGAAGGTTGCGATCTCCAGCTGGCCGACCACGGCCGGCGTCGGCGTGCCGGCGGTGGTGACCTGGACCTGACCGGTCTTGGAGATGGTGACGTCGGTGGCGTCCTGCGGGATCGAGATGGCCGGCTGGACCAGATAGCCGTCGTCGGTGACCAGCTGGCCCTCGCCGTTGACCGAGAAATTCCCGGCCCGGGTGTAGGCGGTCTCGCCCGACGGCAGGGCGATCTGGAAATAGCCGCGACCGTCGATGGCGACATCGTAGCGGTTGCCGGTGTGCTCGGGCGTGCCTTGTTCGGTGATGCGATAGACCGAGCCGGCCTTGACGCCCGCGCCGACCTGGATCCCCGTCGGCACCACCGTGCCCTGGCTGGACGACTGCGCGCCCATCCGTTCGACGTTCTGGTACAGCAGATCCTGGAACTCGGCGCGTTGGCGCTTGTATCCGACCGTGTTCATGTTCGCGATGTTGTTGGAGATGACCTCCACGTTCAGCTGTTGGGCGGCCATGCCCGAGGCGGCGGTTCTGAGCGCGCGCATGTCCCGGCTTCTCCCTTAACTGACCCGGCCCAGCCGCTCGACCGAGCGGCGTGACAGGTCGTTGTTCTGTTCGATCATCCGGGTCACGCTTTCGTAGGCGCGCTGGATCTCGATAAGGTTGGTGATCTCGACGATCGAATTGACGTTGGAGCCTTCCAGCATGCCCTGCTTGACGCGGGCGTCCGTCGCCTCGGTCGCGGTGGCGTTGGAGGCGTTGCGGTACAGGCCGTCGCCGCCCTTTTCGAGCGCCGCGAGGGTGTCGAAACGGACGACCGACAGGCGACCGACCGTCTGGCCGGCCTGGGTGCTGGTGCCGTCGGCGCCGACGGAGGGCTCGCCCTTGGCCGTGTCCAGGATGATGGGGCCGCCGTCGCCCAGAACCGGCAAGCCGCCCTGGGTGGTCAGCTTGCCTTCCGGGTCGAGGGTGAAGGCGCCGTCACGGGTATAGGCCTCCGCGGCGCCGTCC
>JBBRFV010000093.1:0-8271 GCA_038241335.1 Caulobacterales bacterium
CGACCCGGTCAGCGCCGACGGCGTCGAGGGCGGACTGATCCTGCCCATCGCCATTCCCGTGGATGCGGACTGGACCCTAGCCCTCACGCCTCAGCTGGATGCGGTGCGCGACGCCGACGGCGAGGGCGCCCACGCAGCCTATACCCTGGTCACAGGGATCGATCGCGACGTCGGCCCATGGAATCTGGGCGCCGAAGTCTGGGTCAGCCGCGACGACGACCCTCTGGGCGCCGTAAACCAATCCACTTTCGACCTGACCGCCGTCTGGAGCCCGCCCTTCATGGCCGATGCCCAGCTGGATTTCGGCCTCAACTTCGGCCTCAACGACGACAGCCCCGACATGGAGTTCGGCGTCGGCATGGCCCGGCGGTTCTGAAGCGACTCCTATCCTGCTCTGAAGGGTAGCTCAGTACAGCAGGAACGGCTTGCGCGTCGCTTCCCAAGCCCGCTCGTCCGGCACGGTCATCGCGTCCAGATCACCTGCCGTCGTCGTCGGGTCATCGACCCACTCCCTCAGGCCGGGGCCGCCGTTGATCACGTCGATAGCCAGCTTGTCGAAGACGTATTCGTAGGGGAAGTCGCGCCACAGGGCATAGTCCGGATACAGCCGCCGGATCGCCTTGAAGGCCAGGGCCTGCAGGCGCCACGGCTTGAAGGCCGCATGGTCGTAGGCCGGGTCATCGACATGGATCTGCACCCCATTGCACAGCGTGCCGGCGTGTTTGTGGAAGGTCGGCTGGAACCAGATGTCGCGCAGCCGGCAACCCTCCAGCCATTCCGGTGCGAAGGCCTGCATCTCGGCGATCACCTGGCGGGCGTCGATGTCGGGCGCGCCGAACAGTTCCAGCGGTCGGGTCGTACCCCGACCCTCCGACAAGGTCGCCCCCTCCAGCATCACCGTGCCGGCGTAGGCGCGGGCCATCGAGATGTTGGGGGCGTTGGGACTGGGGTTGATCCAGCTGCGCTCGTTCAGCGGCCAACCGAAGCCCGGACCCTCGTCCGGCGCCCAGCCCTGCATCTCGATGACGCGGTAATCGACGTCCAGTTTGAAGCGGTCGATGAACCAGCGCCCCATCTCGCCCAGCGTCATGCCGTGGCGCATCGGCATCGGCCCGGCCCCGACGAAACTCTCCCAGCCGGGCAGCAGGGTCATCCCCTCGACCGGCCGTCCGGCCGGATTGGGCCGGTCCAGCACCCAGACGGTCTTGCCGTGCTCGGCCGCGGCCTCCAGCACATACAGCAGGGTCGTCACGAAGGTGTAGATGCGGCAACCCAGGTCCTGCAGGTCGACCAGCAGCACGTCGAACGTGCCCATCGACTGCCTCGTCGGTCGACGCACCTCGCCGTACAGGCTGAACACCGGGATGCCGAGCAACGGATCGGTGAAGTCCGGCGACTCCATCATATTGTCCTGCAGATCGCCCCGCATCCCGTGCTGCGGCCCGAAGGCGGCGCTCAGGGTGATGTCGGGGCAGGCCGCCAAGGCGTCCAGCGAATGCGTCAGGTCCGCGGTCACCGAGGCGGGGTGGGCCAGCAAGGCCACGCGCTTGCCTTTCAGCGGAGCCCGCAGGTCGGGCTCGGAGATCAGGCGGTCGATGCCGAATTTCATGCGGGCTCCAGCGGCGGCAGGGTCAGGGCGAAGGAATCGGGATGGTGGAAGTCAGGTTTGCCCGGCGGGTGGGCCAGCGCCCAGTAAGACAGGCTGCCGTCCTTCATTTCCAGAACCGCGGAAAGTCCCAAACGCAACGGTACCTCGTCGGTCAGACCGGGAAGTAAGTGCAGGTCCAGGAATGCCTGCAGTTGCCACCCATCGTCATGCCTGTGGGCAGTCACGACGGGCGTGGTCAGCTCCGGTTTGCTCATGCCTTCTCGATAACCGGTGAACTGATAAGCCGCCCAATCGCCGTTCGGAGCGAAGTTGAATTCGGAATAGCCACCGGGTCCCCTGATGAAGGCCTCGCAGCAGGTATGCTTCCAGAGTTCATCCCTCCGGATCTTCGTCAGTTGGCTACCCTCGTGAGATAGGCGAAGTGCAGTTGTTCCCGCTGTCCGGTACCAGAGATGAAGTCGGCCGCCCGCCGAGCGGCTGGCCGAGACCGAGACCTGAACGGTCCGTGCAATCGGCGAGGCGGGATGCGGTGAAAGTTTCACCCTGAAAGTCGAGCCGAGTTCTGGACTTCGCCGAGTCATGGCCCCCGTGCTACACGCCCCTTCCCTCCCAAGCCAAGCCTGATGCGATGACCGAGCCCGCCTTCAAGTCCGACTTCCTGCGCACGCTCCAGGCGCGCGGCTATATCCACCAGATCACCCATCCGGCCGAGCTCGATGCCGCAGCCACGGCGGGGACCGTCACCGCCTACATCGGTTTCGACGCGACCGCGCCGTCCCTGCACGTCGGCTCGCTGATCCAGATCATGATGCTGCGCCGCCTCCAGCAGGCGGGGCACAAGCCCATCGTGCTGATGGGCGGCGGCACCACCAAGGTCGGCGACCCGACCGGCAAGGACGCCTCGCGGCCCCAGCTGACCGACGCGGTCATCCAGTCCAACATCGCCTCGATCCGCACCGTGTTCGAGAAATTCCTGACCTTCGGCGACGGCCCGACCGACGCGGTCATGGTCGACAACGACGCCTGGCTGTCGGGGTATGGCTACGTTCAGTTCCTGCGCGAATACGGCACGCATTTCACAGTCAACCGGATGCTGGCCTTCGACTCGGTCAAGCTGCGGCTCGAGCGCGAGCAGCCGATGACCTTCCTCGAGTTCAACTACATGCTGATGCAGTCGGTGGACTTCCTCGAGCTCAACCGCGCCCGGAACTGCACCCTGCAGATGGGCGGGTCGGACCAGTGGGGCAACATCGTCTCGGGCGTCGATCTGGTGCGCCGGGTGGACCAGAAGGCCGCCTTCGGCCTGACCACGCCGCTGCTCACCACCGCATCCGGCGGCAAGATGGGCAAGACGGCTCAGGGGGCGATCTGGCTCAACGCCGAACAGCTGTCGCCGTATGACTACTGGCAGTTCTGGCGCAACGTCGACGACGCCGACGTGGGCAAATTCCTGCGCCTGTTCACCGACCTGCCGCTGGATGCGATCGCGAAGCTGGAAGCCCTGCAAGGCGCGGGTATCAACGAAGCCAAGAAGACGCTGGCCGACGCGGCGACGACGATGCTGCACGGGGCGGAGGCGGCCGCCGCGTCCCGGTCTCGCTCGGAAGCCGAATTCGAGCGCGGAGAGAAGGTTGTTCTCGAGATTTTCGATTTCGACTGGGCGGGCGCCGAAGGCCTCACCCGGCGCTCGCCGGAGGCGCTCGTAAAAGCGGCGGGAATCTCTTCCATCAAGGACGCCAAGAGTTTCATCCGCAACGGCGAAGTGAAGATCAACGGGGTCGTCGTGGATGGCTCTGAAATGTTTGACCGAACTCAGGTCGATCCCGACCACGGCGCCTTTCTGGTCCAAAAGGGTAGAAAGATTTCCAGGCTGGTTCGTCCTACGTAATAATTCCGCTCATCCCCGCGAAGGCGGGGATCCAGACAGGTCGTGGAGCCAGACGCTGGACTTCTTCACCTACATCGTAGCCAGCAGCAGGAACGGGACGCTCTATACCGGTTCCACGGACAACCTTCTGATCCGAGCGGCGCAACATCAAGCGAAGACGTTCGAGGGGTTCACCGCCCGCTATGGTGTCCATCGGTTGGTCTGGTTCGAGAGGCATCCGACGCGGGAAGCCGCTTTCCGGCGCGAGCGGCAGATCAAGAAATGGAACCGGGCTTGGAAACTGCGTCTCATCGAGGCCGCCAACCCGGACTGGAACGACCTCGCCGAGGAACTTCGCCTCGGCGACCTGAAGGACGCAAAGGACTGGGTCCCCGCCTTCGCGGGGATGAGCGGAAATGAAGATGATTCAAATCAATGAAGGCCAACCCTGCCCCGCGTTCGACATGGCCACCGACGGGGGCGGTCGCATCTCGTCGGAGAGTCTGATGGGCCGGACCGTCGTCCTGTATTTCTATCCCAAGGCCGATACGCCGGGCTGCACCAGCGAGGGCCAGGACTTCTCGGCGCTGATCGGGGATTTCGAAAAGGCCAGCGCGGTTGTCGTCGGCGTTTCGCGCGATCCGGTGAAGAAGCTCGACCGGTTCAAGGCCAAATACGATCTGAAGATCGTGCTGGCCTCGGACGAGCCCGGCGACGTCACCGAGGCCTTCGGCGTCTGGGGCGAGAAGTCGATGTATGGCCGCGTCTATATGGGCGTCACGCGGTCCACCTTCCTGATCGACGGCGCGGGCCGCGTTCGACGGGTCTGGCCCAAGGTCACGGTCAGGGGCCATGCCGCCGAGGTTCTGGCGGCGGTCCGCGATCTGGCAGGATGATTGCAGGTGTCACGACATCGCGTTCCAGAATGAACCAACCGTCTCGCCGTCCGACCTGATTTCCATCCGCCCGCGTCGCTTTCGGAGCTTCCCGTGTTCAACAAGTCCAAATCCCCCGTCCCGGCCCAGCCCCGCGACAACAGCGGCTCGACCATCCCGCCGCTGCCGGATCTGCCGTCGCCCGCCGCTCGTCCCGCGGCTCCGGCCGTGGCCCAGCGCGGCCTGTCGACCCTGTCGTCGGACCTGAAGTTCGAGGGCAGCGTCACCGGCGCCGTCGACCTGCAGATCGACGGCGCCATCAAGGGCGATGTCCGTGTCGGCCGTCTGATCGTCGGTGAGACCGGCGCGGTCGAGGGCAACGTCACCGCCGATTACATCGAGGTGCGCGGCCGGGTCGTCGGCGCCGTCCAGGGCAAGCAGGTCAAGCTGATCTCGACCGCCTATGTCGATGGGGACATCACCGCCGAACAGCTGTCCATCGACATCGGCGCCTTCTTCCAGGGCCGTGTTCTGCAGGGCCGCCGCGAGGCCCCGGCCGCCGCCGCCGCTCGTCCCGCCGCGCCGGAAGCCGCGCCACAGGTTATCAGCATGGGTCCGACCGCCTGATTTCAGGCTTCGACAAAATGAAAAGGCCCCGGAGCGATCCGGGGCCTTTTTTCTATTCGACGGTCGAGCCGCGGGTCTCGCCGACCCTGGCGGCCAGCGCCGCCCCCATGAAGATGTCCAGGTCGCCGTCCAGCACGCCCGAGGTGTCCGAGGTCTCGACGTTGGTGCGCAGGTCCTTGACCATCTGGTACGGCTGCAGGACGTAGGACCGGATCTGGTGGCCCCAGCCGATGTCGGTCTTGGCGTCGGCCACGGCCTGGGCCGCCGCCTCGCGGCGCTGCAGCTCCAGTTCGTACAGGCGCGCCCGCAGCATCTTCCACGCCTGTTCGCGGTTCTGGTGCTGGGATCGGCCGGCCTGACAGGCGACAACGGTATTGGTGGGAATGTGCGTCAGGCGCACGGCCGAGTCCGTCTTGTTGATGTGCTGCCCGCCGGAGCCTGAGGCGCGGTAGGTGTCGGTGCGCACGTCGGACGGATTGATGTCGATCTCGATGGCGTCGTCCACCACCGGCGAGACGCCGATCGAGGCGAAGCTGGTGTGCCGTTTGGCGGCGGCGTCATATGGGCTGATGCGCACAAGGCGATGCACACCCGACTCCGACTTGAGCCAGCCGTAGGCATTGGGGCCGGTGATCAGGATCGTCGCCGACTTGATGCCGGCCTGATCGCCCGATTCCTCGGCCTCAAGTTCGACCTCATAGCCGTGGGCGCGGGCCCAGCGGGAATACATCCGCAACAGCATCCCGGCCCAGTCGCACGACTCGGTCCCCCCGGCGCCGGAATTCACTTCCAGATAGGCGTCGTTGCCATCGGCCTCGCCGGACAGCAGCGCCTCCAGCTCTGCCCGGCCGGCGCGGTCCTTGATCGCCTTGAGCCCGGCGCGCGCTTCTTCGAGGGCGGCTTCGTCGCCTTCCTCGTCGGCCATTTCGGAGAACATGACGCCCTCCTCCAGCCCGGTCTCCATCTGGCGGACGGTGTTTATCTGGCTTTCCAGCCGGGAGCGATCGCGCGAGACGGCCTGAGCGGCCTCGGGATCGTTCCAGAGGGTCGGGTCCTCGACCCGGGCGTTCAGCTCATCGAGCTTTCGAAGCGCGACATCCCAGTCAAAGACGCCTCCTGAGCAGAGCGACGCTCTGCTCGATGTCGGCCTTCATGGCCTCGACATCCGGTCTCATCGCATTCTCCGGCGATACGAAAGTGAGCGGCGGACATAGAGCGCGCCGGGGGAAAGGGGAAGGGAAATGAGGCAGCAGGCAGCAGCCCTCAGTAGAGGCCGCTCAGATCCTCGGCCGGTTCCTTCCGGGCGGGCGGCGGCGTCACGGGCGGCGCGATCGCCGGGGACGGGGCCTGGCCCGGGGCCTGCTCATGGTCGAGCCGGATGACATCGTCATAGGTCTGGGGACCGAGCGGGATATTCCGGGACGGCGCCTGCTCTTCCTCGCGGCGACGCTCGGTGCCCGGCCGGAAGGCCTCCTCGATGCCGTTGACCGTGCGGAACACCGCATTATGCGGCCGCACGAAGGGACGGGCCGGCCGCTTGCGCAGGGCCACCTGCATGAAGTCGGTGAACACCGGGACAGGTCCGGTCGCGCCCGTCTCGCCGGAGCCGAGGGGCCGATTGTCGTCGAAGCCGATGAAGACCCCCACCACGATATCCGACGAGAAGCCGACGAACCACGCCGAGCGGTATTCGTTGGTGGTGCCGGTCTTGCCGCCGACCCAACGGCCGAGACCGCGAGCGCTGGCGGCGGTGCCCCGCTGGACCACGCCCTCCAGCATGGAGCTCATCTGATAGGCGGTGATCGGGTCGATCACCTGAACGCCGCGCGGCTCCAGCCGGGGCGATTCCTGACCGCTGAACGGTCGGGTGCAGTCGCGGCAGCGGCGCTGGTCGGCGCGGTAAATGGTCTCGCCGTCCCGGTCCTGGATCATCTCGATCAGATAGGGGTCGATGCGGCGGCCGCCGTTGATGAAGGCGGAATAGGCGGCGGTCAGGCGATAAGGGGTGGTCTCCCCCGCCCCCAGCGACACCGACAGATTGGGCTGCAGGTTGTCGGACACCCCCAGCCGCTTGGCGGTGGCGACCACGTTCGTCATGCCGATGGCCTGGGCCAGCCGCACGGTCATCACGTTGCGCGACAACTCCAGCCCGCGACGCAGGGTCTGCGGTCCGTAATATTCCTTGCTGTAGTTCTCCGGCGTCCAGCGCTCTCCGTTCCGCCCGCCGGCGAAGCTGATCGGCGCGTCCAGGACCACGGAGGCCGGCGTATAGTCGCCTTCCAGCGCCGTGGCGTAGACGAAGGGCTTGAACGCCGAGCCCGGCTGACGCCACGCCTGGGTCGCGCGGTTGAAGCTGGACAGGGCGTAGGAATAGCCGCCGACCATCGCCAGGACGCGCCCGGACTGGGGCTCGATCGCCACCAGGGCGCCGTTCACCGCCGGCACCTGCTTCAGGGCGTACTGGCCGTCCTTCGGTTCGACGAAGATCAGGTCGCCGCGATGCAGCGGCCGGTTGGCGTTGGCCCAGGCCGCGTCGGCGACGATCAGGCTGCCGCGGGTGTCGTCGCGGGCCGTGCGGATACGCACATTATTGCCGGCCACGCTCTCGACGCCGGCTGCCTCCCAGGCGCGTCGCTCCGGCGGGCGGGTCTTGGCCAGGGCGGCCTTCTGCCAGCCGTCGCCGAAATCGGTCGTGCCCCAGGCCCCGCGCCAGCCGTGGCGGCGGTCGTAGTTTTCGAGCCCGCGCATCAGGGCGTCTCGCGCCGCCGACTGCAGCTGGGGATCCAGGGTGGTGCGCAGATAATAGCCGCCGCCGTTGACCGTCTCCTTGCCGAAGCGGGCGACGGCCTGACGGCGCGCCTCCTCGACGAAGAAGTCGGCGTCGGCGTAGGCGGCGCGGCGCGGCGCGTCCTGGGTGATCAGCGGTCGGGCGCGGGCGGCGACCAGTTCTTCGGCGGTGATGAAGCCGTTCTGCTGCATCTCGCCCAGGACCCAGTCACGACGGCCCTTTGCCGCCGCCGGGTGGCGCTTGGGATTGTAGTTGTTCGGCCCCTTGGGCAGCGACGCCAGGAAGGCGGCCTCATCCGGCGTCAGCTGGTTCAGCGACTTGCCGAAATAGTTATAGGCCGCCGCGGCCACGCCATAGGAGCGATAGCCGAGGAATATCTCGTTCAGATACAGCTCGAGGATCTGCGGCTTGGTCAGGGTCGCTTCGAGGCGGTTGGCGAGGATCGCCTCCTTCACCTTGCGGTTCACGCTCGATTCGTTGGTCAGCAGGACGTTCTTGGCCACCT
>JBBRFV010000094.1:0-8264 GCA_038241335.1 Caulobacterales bacterium
CCAGCGCGGCCGGCGCCCCGGGCCAGGCGGCGCCCCAGCCCACGCTTCACTGGGCCGGAGCCGGAGGCGGCGGTGGCGGGGCGGCGACTTCGGGCGCGGGCTCAGGCGGCGCATCCGGCGGCGATGCGGGCGGCGGAGGCGGTGGGGGCGGAGCCGGGGTGACAGCGGGCGGCGCGGGCGGGGCCGGCGCGGCCGGGATCGTCTGGCTGATCGCGATCGGCTGAACCCATGACCCGATCCAGAGACCTCAAGCCCCTCGCGATCCTCGACGAGGACGCCTGGGACATGCCCGACCACCTCACCGACGACGACTTCCATCGCGAGGCGGGGCCCGACTGGCGCCGCGCGGCCACACCCGATTTCGATGCGGAGAATGACCGATGACTGTTCCTGCTCCGCCCGTCCTCGCGGAAGGGCGCTGGTTTTGGCGCCGGTTGTTCGTGTTCGGCACCAGCGGCGGCGGCTGGCTGGTGCTCGACCGGGTCCTCGCGCGGGCTCCGGCCGAGGCCGCGCCGGCCCTCGCCCAGGCGCTGATGGCCCTGCTGGCCCTGACCCTGGTGCTCTATCTCGTGGCCCCGACCGCGCACGAGCTGGTGGCGACCTTCGTCGCCCTGCGCGCGCGGCTGATCGAGGGAGGACGGTCATGACTTTCCGCCTGTCCGAACGGTCGCTGAAACGCCTCGAGGGGGTTCATCCCCGGCTGACGGCCCTGGTCAAGGAGGCGGCGGCGCTGACGCCGGTCGATTTCATGGTCACGGAGGGCCTGCGCAGTCCCGGGCGCCAGGCCCTGCTGGTGAAGGCGGGGGCCAGCCGCACGAAGAACTCGCGCCATCTGACCGGGCACGCGGTTGACGTCGCCGCCATGGTCGGCGGGAAGGTCCGTTGGGACTGGCCGCTGTATTCCCGGATCGCGGCGGCCTTCAAGGCGGCTGCGGCGCGGCAAGGCACGCCGGTGGTCTGGGGTGGGGACTGGACGACGCTGCGGGACGGGCCCCATTTCGAGCTCGACCGGAAGGCCTTCCCGTGAGATGGCGGGCTCTCACCCCCTGGGGCTGGCTCGTCCTCGCAGCCGCGATCGCCGCCGTCGTGATGATCGTCGCGGCCGGTCTCGGTCTGAAATGGGACCCGTTCGCCCTGGACGCCCGCCGTCTGCGCGCCGCCGAAAGGCGTGTCGCGCAAGCGCGCTCGGCGTCCGTGGCCCGAGCCCTCGAGGTCGAGGGGGCCGCCGATCAGGCGGCGAGCCTCGACCGTCTTCATCAACAGTCGCTGGCGGTCGAGCGGGCGACCGCGAACGCCACGACGAACGCCAGGAACGCCGCCGATGCCGCTTCAGCGCTGGATCGGGACCGCGCCGCTCGCCTTGTCGAGCATGATCGCGAGCTGTGCCGCCTCTCTCCCGCCGTCTGCAAACCCGCCGCGGCTGACCGTGCCGATGGCGGCGATCACGCCCTGCCGGCTGGACGGTCTGCCTGAGACGCCGACGCGGGCGGACCTCGACGCGGCCTATCTGGCTCGCGGGGCGGCGCTGGTGGCCTGTGACGCCGCGCGGGGTCTGGCCGTGGACACCCTGCTCGGCGAGCGCACGCTGCAGGACGGATGGCGGGCCCGGGCGGCGAGGAGGCTGGTTCGGTAGCGCCGGGGCGGCACTTCCTGCCGCCACCCGGCAGTTGTTGCCGGACGGCAGGCAGAAACTGCCGGGCGCATGACGTGGTGAACAAGAACTAACGCAATAAAATCAATGACCGGGAGGCTGGCACACGGTTCCGGCGGTTGGTCCCGTCCTTGCTGCAATAGCTGCGAGCAAAATGCTCCCGGCCGCCAAAATGGCGTCGGACACCTTGAAACAAGGATCTCGTCATGTCGCTGAACAGCGTCAATACGAACGTGGGCGCCCAGATCGCCCTTCAGAACCTGCAGTCCACGAACAGTGAACTCGCCACGGTTCAAAATCGCATCAGCACCGGCAAAACCGTTTCGTCGGCCAAGGACAATGGCGCCATCTTCGCCATCGCCACTGGTCAGCGCGCGGAAATCGGCGCCCTGAACGCCGTCAAGGACAGCCTGAACCGCGGCGCCTCCGCCGTGGACGTCAGCCTGGCCGCGGGTGAATCCGTCTCGGATCTGCTCGGCCAACTGAAGGAAAAGGCCCTGTCCGCCACGGACAAGAGCCTGACCACCTCGGCGCGCTCGGCCCTGAACGAAGACTTCAAGGCCATCCGCGACCAGATCACGACCGTCGTGACCAACGCCAAGTTCAACGGCGTGAACCTGCTCGACAACTCGACCCTGACCAATGGCTTCAAGGCCTTGTCCAACACGTCGGGTTCGACCATCCAGGTGAAGGGTGAAAACCTCTCGCTGGGCGGCGCGAACGTGACCGTTGCGGCCACGACCACCATCGGCACCTCGACGCTGGCCACGACCGCTCTGGGTCTGGTCAACGCCTCGATCGACAAGGTTTCGGCCTCCCTGGCGCGCCTGGGCACCGGCTCCAAGTCGTTCTCGACCCACCTCTCCTTCGTCGGCAAGCTCCAGGACGCTCTGGAAACCGGTGTCGGCAACCTGGTGGACGCCGATCTGGCCAAGGAAAGCGCCCGACTGCAATCGCTGCAAACCAAGCAACAGCTGGGTGTGCAGGCGCTGTCGATCGCCAACTCCTCGACCTCCATCCTGCTCGGACTGTTCCGCTAAGGATCACTCGGAAGGGCGGGGCGTTCGCGTCCCGCCCGACCGGTCCGCGCCCTGAACGGAAGCCGCCGGCCCTGCGCCGTCGGAAGGAGCCATGAACCCCAATGCCAAGATAGGTCCAGTTCCCGCCAGCGTCGTCATGCCTGCCGCTCCCGCTTCAACCGCGAGCGGCGATTTTCATGACCAGGCCGCCGAGGACGCCGAACGCGCCGCGCGCTATCGCCTTGTGATCGAGGAAGGGCCGACCGCCGGATCCTTCATCTACAAGACGCTGGATCGCGTGACGGGGGAGATCGTCCGCCAGCTGCCCAGGGAACAGGTCGTCGATCTGATGAAGACGGCCGACTACAGCTCCGGACGGGTGATCGACACCAGCGCCTGAGAGCGGCCACAGCCGACCGACCCGCCGCGCAGGAGCGATCCGCGCGGCCAAACGACGTGGTTATCGCGCGTTAACCATGTGTGCACGGTTGCTCCCCTAGCGTTGGCGAAATCTCCAGGGGTTCGAGTCGGATGACGAATAGCGTCCATACCAATACCGCAGCGGCAGTTGCGCTCCAGAATCTGGCGCGAACAAACGACCGGCTGACGGATGTCCAGAACCGGATTTCGACCGGTCTCCAGGTTCAGGGCGCCAAGGACAACGCCGCCATATGGGCGATCGCCCAGCAGCAACGCGCCGACGTCGGCGCGCTCGGAGCCGTCAAGCAAAGCCTGGATCGCGCCACCTCGATCGCCGATGTGGCCCTGTCGGCGGGCGAGGCGGTCTCGGACCTGCTGAACCAGCTCAAGGAAAAGGTCGTCGCGGCCAAGGACAGCTCGCTCACCACCCAGTCGCGGACGCTTCTGAACAACGATTTCAAGGCCTTGCTGAAAGCCATCAAGTCGGCCGTGGACAACGCGGCCTTCGACGGCGGCAATATTCTCAACGGCTCGCTGACGACAGGGATCAAATTCCTCGCCAACGCCGACGCGTCGTCGTTCGTCACCCTGACGTCGAAGGATCTGTCGCTGAGCGGCTCGATCATCAGTCTGGGCCTGGCCGACACCCTGACCACCCTGACCGGCGCCGGCACGGCGCTGACCAAGCTGGACGCCTCGATCACCAATCTGAACGCCGCCCTCGGCAGCATCGGGGCTCAGGCCAAGCAGATTGACGCCCACAAGACCTTTGTGTCCAAGCTGTCCGATACGCTGGAGTCCGGCATCGGCAACCTGGTCGACGCCGACCTGGCCAAGGAAAGCGCGCGGCTTCAGGCTCTGCAGGTGCAACAGCAGTTAGGCGCGCAATCGCTTTCGATCGCCAACCAGGCGCCGCAGATCATCCTGTCCCTGTTCAAATAGACGGGAGCGATCCCGGCCAGGCGTCGGCGTTCTAGCGGTGGCCGATATAGAGCGGGGCCGGGCGTCGTCGAGTCGAGTGACGCGCGCCGAAGCCGTAGAGGGCCAACAGGGACTTCAGTGTGTTCAGGAAGGTGGTCACGAGGGGGTCTCCTCCTTCTTGCGGCGCGCGGTTAACGAGCGTCGACAGCCATTGTTCCCCGAGTCGCGCTTCCTGTCGCTCCGGACCCGGACGTTAAGCCCTCGTTACGGTCGCGCCGTCACACTGGATGGCGGGAGTCCGGCGTGATCAACAACAGCTACCTTCTCGGCCTGTTCGGCGGCTCGTCCTCCGCCGTCCCGATCTATACGCCGCCGTCGACGGCCGGGCGGACCACGCAGCCGACGCCGCCCTGGTCGACCACGGTGGTCGCCCCCAAGGCCGATGTCGTGGTGCGCGCCGCGCTGGCGGGCCACAAATTCATCGACGAAACGGCGGCCAAACTCGATATCAAGGGCGCGTCCAGCGACTACTCCAAGCTCTTCGCCCTCTATCAGGGCCTCGACACCCTGAACGCCCTCGCCAATCGGGCGGCGACGAAGGGGGTGAGCGCACTGGAGCTGAGCCAGTTGGACAAACGCTTCGCTTCGGGTCTGACCGAGGTCGGGTCGTGGCTGTCCACGACCGATTTCGACGGCGTGCGGATGGTCCAGGGGACGGCCTCGTCGCTGAGCAAATCCTCGGCCGCAATCCCCCGGGACAGCGCGATTTCGATCACCGGCCCTATCCACGAAGGTTCTCCCGACGACCCGAGCCCGGCCTTCGCCGGGGAGGTGGCCTTCGACATCACGATCAAGGGCCCGCTGCCGGACACCAGCGACGACAAGACGGTGTCGATCAATCTGGACGACATGGGCGCGACCCCGCGGACGCTGACCAGCGTGCTCGACCACCTCAACGGCAAGCTGCAGGCGGCCGGTGTCGAGACGCGCATCGGCCGCGAACTGATCAAGGCCGAACCGAAGACCGTCACCGTCAACGGCAAGCCCGTGACCCTTCCCGCTGGCCCGGATCGCTTCGCCCTGGTCGTGCGCGGCGTGTCCAGCGAGACGGTCGGCTTCGCGCCCGCCGCCACGGCCGATGCTGTTTATGTGGTCCAGTCCAGCGGGACGACGGGCGGCGAGCAACTGCTCAAGTTCCAGACCGACACCGGCGGCGTCGTTCCCGCCGCCGTGGCCAAACCGGGCGAGACCCAGTGGGTAGACGGACGTCAGAGCCAGACGGCGCTTCCAGCCGGGGTCGAGACCGTCCGCGCCAGCGCCACCGGGCCGGACGGATCACTGTGGATCGTCGCCGACATCACCGCCGGCCCGAACAACCAGCCGATCAAGGGCCAGCGCGACGTGGCGCTGATGAAGCTGGATTCGGCGGGCCGGGTTGTCACAACGCAGGCCTTGGGGGCCGCTTCGACCGCCAGCGGCTACGCCATCGCCGTCGATCCGAACGGACGGGTGGCCGTCGCGGGCTCGGTGACCGGTGCGCTTGAGCCCGGCAAGAGCGGCGAGCAACCGGCCGTCGCCGACAGCTTCGTCAGCGTCTTCGACGCGGAGGGCCAGGAAGTCTGGACCCAGCGCCGGGGCGCCCGCGCCGCCGACGAAGCGACGGCAGTCAGTTTCGGCCCGAACGGAACGGTCTATGTCGCCGGCCGGGCCCAATCCTCGATGGCCGGCGCGGTGGGCGTCGGCGGATGGGACGGCTACGTCCAGGGATTCAGTGAAAGTCAGCAGTTCAGCTTCTCGCCCGTGGTTTCGACTCCCAATGGCGTCGCCCAGTTCGGCACCGCCGGCGAGGACGGGGTCGGGGCCATGACGGTGGATGGGACCGATCTCTATTCGGCCGGGGTCGAGGACGGTCGCCTCGTCGTGCGCCGCTTCACCCTCGGCGTCGACGGCAAGCCGGTGCTGGCGGCGACGCGGGACCTGGGCCAGGCGAGCGGCGAGGTCGCCGGCCTGTCAGTCTCCAACGGCCAGGTGATCCTGACGGGAACGACGCGCAACGACGCGCTCGACATCGCGACGGTGAACACAGCCCATCACGGCGGCACAGACGCCTTTGTCGCCGTGATCGACCCCGGTTTGACCGCCTCGGCCTCCGATCGGCTGACCTATGTCGGCGGCGCGGGCGACGATACGGCCGCCGACGTGAAGATCCAGGACGGCAAGGTCTGGATCACCGGCGTCGCGGATCGGCCCGAGGGCGCCAAGGCGACCGATCCGACGCGCGCCTATCTGACCCGGCTCGATCCGACCACCGGCGCCGTCGAATGGCGACGTGACTGGGACGGGGACTCGACCCAGGCGACGCCGTTGACGCTGGCGGTGGCCAAGGGCGGAGCCAGCGTGCTGGATCGTCTGGGTTTGCCGCTGGGCGACATCGACCAGACTCCGTCGAAATCCTTGACCACGGCCACCACGGTTCGGGTCGGCGACCGGTTCACCGTATCGCCCGCGAACGGCGGTCGCGCCGTCACCGTGACCATCGAGGCCCGCGACACCCTGCAGACCCTCGCCCGCAAGATCGAGCAGGCGTCCAACATGAAGCTGAAGGTGTCGGTCGCATCGGAAGCGGCCAAGGCGGGCACGCCCGGCGATCCCGCCAAGGCGTTGTTCAACGGCGTCCAGCGGCTCCAGATCACGGCGCGGGACGGAAAGACCGGCGCCGTGCTGACGGCGGGTGAGCCGGGACGGGACGCCCTGGCGGGGCTGGGCCTGTCGCAGGGCTATGTCGGGGTCACCAGCGGCGACGACACCCTCAAGACCTTTGGCCTGAACCTGTCGCGGTCCCTGACCCTGAACAATGCGGACACGATCAAGACGGCCGGGACCCAGCTGCAGGCGGCGATGAAGGCGATTCGGGACGCCTATCGCGGTCTGGCGCCCGCAACGAGCGCGGCCAGGTCGGGCCCGGCGCCGGCCTATCTCACGGCGCAGATTGCGAATTACCAGGCGGCGCTGTCGCGGCTGACCGGAAGCTGACGTCGGCCGTCAAAGGGCGTTGACGCGCAAGGCCCTGACGGGGTTATTGGAGGCCCCATCCGCGCGAGCCTTTCATGCCCCAGGACAATCGCACTCTCATCGCGATCGGCGCCGCGCTTGCGGTGGTCGTCGCCGTCGTGGCGGCGCTCATCTTCAGCGGCGGCGGCAAGCCCGGCGCACCGCCTCCGGCTTCGCAGGGGGGATTGACCGTCGACGTGGCCGACGCGCCCGCCCTGGACACGACGCGTGAACTGCGCTGCTTCGTGGATGGCCAGTTCGTGGGCATGGCGACGCTGGCGAACTGCGCGCGGCGCAACGGCCTGGCGACGGACGCGCTCGACGTGGGCGTGGACGACACGGGCGCTGTGATCGCCTTCACCCCGCCGCCCGGACCGCCGCCCGTGACCTCGATCGATCTCGCGACGGTCGAGCCTGATCCGGCCGGGACGGCGCCGATCGCCGAGCCGACCCAGCCCACCGCCCAGCCTGCGGCCGCCGGCAGCGCCTGCCTGCGCTACACGGGTTCGGAATGGCGTTCCCTGGCCGTCGGCATGAGCCTGAACCAGTGCGTTCAGGCATTGTATTCCGGGACCTGTGTCAAGCCGGGCGACGCCCTGTACGGGCGCTGGGGGGACACCACCCTGCGCCTCGTGCCGCGCCGGGTGGAGCAGTCGGCCGACAACAATCGTTTCCGCACCCTGACGGAACAGAATTCCGCCTGCCAGTTCACGGGTCTCCGCTGATGAAAGTCTTCGTCCTCTCCGCCCTCATCGCCCTTCCCCTGGGACTTTCCGCCTGCGAAAGCGCGGTGAAGGCGCCCTACGACCGGGGCGTCTGCTATTCGGTCACCTTCCCCAAGGGCGACGGCAAGCCGGCGTTCAACAAGCTGGCCGAGAACCAGCCGCAGATCGAATTCTGCGCCGCGCGTCTGGAGGAGATGCGAGTGCGCTTCCTGCGCATGGGCGGATCGCAGCGCGAGATCACGGGATCCTATCAGGGCCAGTACATCTTCATCGATCGGGCCGGGGTGTCGTTCGGCAAGACGCTGGACGGCAACCGGTTCATGGCCCTGGCCCGGACCGGCGACGGTCGCCTCGCGATCCCGGGCGCGATCCAGCGCCAGATCGACGCGGCCTATCACACAGGCCCTGTTCTCAGCGCCGGGTCTCCGCCACTGAAACCCTAGGCGAACAAAACTGGAACATTGATGCGGGATCGGG
>JBBRFV010000095.1:0-8234 GCA_038241335.1 Caulobacterales bacterium
CCTTGTCGGCCAGGCCGACGATGGTGAAGGACGGCTGGTCGCTGGACAGCTGCTGGACCTGAACGTCCACCCGCCGCGCGTCCACCCCCTCGAACGACACCGTCACCACGCTGGCGAGCATGATCGTCTCCCGTTATCCGGGAAGGAACGAACCACGAACGGAAGGGTTTGGCAAGCGCCGGATCAGACGCCCCGGCGACGCTCGATCGCGTCCCACATCAGGGCCGCCGCCTCGACGCCGGTAAAGCGCTTCAGCTGCTGGGCGCCCGTGGGCGAGGTGACGTTGATCTCGGTCAGATAGTCGCCGATCACGTCGATGCCGACGAAGATCAGCCCCTTTTCCCGCAGCGTCGGGCCGATGGCGGCGCAGATTTCGCGGTCCCGCGCGGTCAGCTCGACGGGCGCGGCGGTGCCGCCGACATGCAGGTTCGAGCGCACCGCCCCCTTGGCCGGGATACGGTTGATGGCCCCGACCGGCTCGCCGTCGATCAGCAGGATGCGCTTGTCGCCCTTCGACACGGCGGGGATGAATTTCTGGATCACCAGCGGGTCGCGCGAGCCGACGGCGTGTATCTCGATCAGGGCCTCCAGATTGGGATCGTCGGCCTTCAGCCGCACCACCCCCGACCCGCCCGCCCCGTGCAGGGGCTTCAGCACCACGTCGCCGTGCCGCCCGGGGAAATCGACCAGGGCGACAGGGTCGGAACTGATCAGGGTCGGCGGCTGCAGGCCGGGGAAGCGGGTGACCATCAGCTTCTCGGGCGCCGAACGCACCTCGGCCGGATCGTTCACCACCAGGGTCTTCGGGTGCACCGTCTCCAGCAGATAGGTGGCCGTGACATAGGCCATGTCGAACGGCGGGTCCTGGCGCATCAGGATGACGTCGATGTCGTCCGCCAGGTCGAGTCGGACCTCGTCGCCCAGATCGACATGATTCCCGTGGGTCTCCCGCAGCGTCACCGGCCGGGCCCGGCACGACAGCCGACCGTCCTCCAGCGCCAGGGTGCGGAAATCATAGACCCAGACCGGATAGCCGCGGTTCTGCGCCTCCAGCGCCTGGACGAAGGTCGTGTCGGCGCTGATATCGACCGCCTCGATGGGGTCCATCTGGATCGCGACTCGCAACATGACTGTCCTTCCGGTCTGGCCTGTCTGGCTAATGGGCGCCGCCGACGATGGGCGCAACCCCGCCCGACCGCCGCTGGACCGTCAGTTGAGCTGCAGCCGCACCCGATCGACCGACATCTGTCGGTGGACCTCGCCCGGATCGTCAAGGGTGCGGGCTCGAGACAGGGCCTCCAGCGCGCCGGTCAGGGCGCCCTGTTTCTCGCGCGCGGCCGCCACGTCGATCCACGGCCGGTGATCTTCCGGGTCCAGCAGCGCGCGGCGCAGCGCCGATCGCTCGGCGCCGTCGTAATCCTGGGCGCGGATGGCCCGGTTGAAGAGCACGTTCTGCAGCCGGATCAGCGCCTGCCGGTCGCTGACCGGGGCCATCAGCACGTCGAGCCGGTCGGCCACATGCGGCGTCAGCCCGGCGCGCAGGGCGCGGCGCGTCAGCTCCGACGGCAGGACCAGTCGGCCCTGGCTGAAGGGATCGAGGGCGACCGGGCCGTCGGGGGTCTCGACCCGGAGCAGGAAATGGTTGGGGAAGTCGACGCCCTGGGCCTTGACCCCGGCGCGGCGCGCGGCGTCGAGGTAGAAGACCGCCAGGGCCGCCGACAGGCCGCGCCGCCGGTCGGCGACGTCGATGATGTCGGTGTTGGCCGGGTCGTCGTAATGCAGCAGATCGCCGTTGAGCCGCAGATCCGACGCCATGGTCTCGGCCAGGGCGTCGTCCGGGCTCTCGCCGCCGATCCGCTCGGCCAGCCGTTCGGCCGCGTTGCGGGCGAGGGTCCGCACGGGCTCGGGATCGCGGAACGGATAGTCGTGGATGGCGCAGGCGATGGCCGCTTCCAGCAACGGAAACGCATCGTCTTCCGCCTGGCCGGCGTCGGTCAGCAGCTGGATGGCTTCGTCACGTGTCACCCGCCCCTCCCGACCGGTACAACCCCGCGACGATGGCGCGGAAACCGCCCGGGGGCCAGCGCCACCATGTCGATCCGCAACACATGTCCCACCAAACTGGGTCTTTGGCGCAACACCGCCCGTCCGGCGGCCAGCAGCCGGTCGTACTGCTCCGGCCCAAGGGCGGCGAGCGCCTGTTCCAGCGTCGCCCGGCGCTTGACCTCGACGACGGCCAGCACCGATCCGCGCCGGGCGAGGACGTCGATCTCCCCGGCCCGGGTCTTCAGCCGGAAGCCGAGCACCTGATAGCCCTTGGCCATCAGCCACGCGGCGGCCAGCCATTCGGACTTGTGCCCGGCCGCGTGCGCCCGCCCGCCGAGCGCCACCCGCCAACCCCGCTTGGCTCGGGCCGCCTTCGGCGCGGTCAGGCGGGGCGGTTTCACCGGCCCTGCAGCTCAAGGGCCCGCTTGTAGAGCGGCTTGCGCGGCAGGTTGAGCGCCCGCGACACCTCCGCCGCCGCCTCTCCGGGCGGCAGTCGGGTCATCGCCTCGGTCAGAGCCGCGTCCGCGTCCGCCTCCGACGCCACCTCCGCCTCGCCGGGGCCGATGACGATGACGAGTTCTCCCTTGGGAGTCTGACAGCGCGGATCGACGGCCAGCTGGTCCAGCGGCCCGCGCACGCACTCCTCGAACAACTTGGTCAGCTCCCGGGCCACGGCCGCAGGCCGGGGCCCCAGCACGGCGGCCATATCGGCCAGGCTGTCGGCCAGGCGCGGGCCGCTCTCGAAGAAAACCAGCGTCTGCCGCGCGGTTCGAAGATCCTCCAGCACCGTCCGCCGCGCGCCGGATTTCGGCGGCAGGAAGCCGGCGAACAGCACCCGGTCCGCCGGAAGACCGGCGATGCACAGGGCCGCCAGAAGGCTGGACGGTCCCGGCACGGGGTGGACGGGCAGCCCTGCGGCGATCACCGCTCGCGCCACCACAAAGCCCGGATCGCTGACCAGCGGCGTGCCGGCGTCCGACACCAGGGCCACCACCTCGCCCCCGCGCAACCGCTCGATCGTCAGCTCGGCGGCCCGGACCGAGGCATGGTCGTCGCACCGCTCCAGCTTGGCCTTCAGCCCATAGGCGCCCAGCAGCTTGCCGGTCACCCGGGTGTCCTCGGCCAGCACCAGATCGGCGGCGGCCAGCACGTCCAGCGCCCGCAGGGTCATGTCGCGCAGGTTTCCGATCGGCGTCGCTACCAGATACAGGCCGGACGCGACCGGGCGGCGCGGCGGGGCGGTCGGGGGAAAGGCGGACGGATCGGACATCGGGAGGACCGTGCCAGCGCCGGCCTTCGGCCTCAACCCGTCGTCGGTCGGCAAATCTTCCTTAAGGCCGGCGTGCGCATGGTGAATCCCATGTCGGGGAACGCCGCTCAACCAGTCGCCAGAAGGCGTATCGAACAGACCGAGCTGGACGCGATCTGCGCCCGGCACGATCGCCTGTGGCAGGCGCGACCGGGCGGGGCCCGCGCCGTCTTCGCCTGGATGGACCTGTCCGGCCTGTCGCTGGCGGGCCGCAACCTCGCCGACGCCGATTTCTCGGCCGCCTGCCTGATCGGCTGCGACCTCAACGGCGCCAAGCTGGACAACGCCACCTTCTTCGGGGCCGACATGCAGGACGTGCAGTTGCGCGACGCCAGTCTCAGGCGCGCCGACCTTCGCGGCGCCTGCCTGCGCGGCGCGGACCTGACCAGCGCCGACCTGTTCGAGGCCGACCTGCGCGAGGGGACCATCGCCGCCGCCGACGCCAAACTGGGCTTCAAGGTCGTCGCGGCCAAGAGCCGGAACGAGACCGAGGCCCAGGGCGCCTGCCTGGCCGGGGCCAATCTCGAGCGTTCGCGCCTGACCGGCGTCATCGCCGTCGCCGCCGACTTCTCCGACGCCATCATGAAGGACTGCAAGCTGGTCCGCGCCAACCTCAAACAGGCCAGCTTCCGCGGGGCGGACCTGGCGGGGGCCGATCTTTCGGGCGCCGATCTGAGCGGCGCCGATCTGCGCGACGCTGTGCTGGTGGGCGTTAAATCGGCCATGTGGCGGACGGACGGCGCCAATCTGGCGGGGGCGCTCACCGACAACCATTCCGCCGGGGCCCCGGTCGACAAGATGCCCGCCGCCGAAATGCTGGCCGAGCACGCCCAGTGGTGCGAGAGCGGCGGCGCGGCCGGCCAGCCCTCGGTCTTCGACGGCGTCGATCTCAGGGCGCTGCGCTCGATCAAGGGCTACAATCTCACCGCCCTGTCGGCCAAGGGCGCGATCTTCTACGGCCTCGACATGGCGGGCGTTCAGCTCCAGGGCGCGCATCTCGAGGGCGCCGACCTGCGCTCGGCCAATCTCAAGGGCGCCGACCTGCGGGGAGCCCGCCTTGCCGGAGCCCGGCTGAACCACGCCGATCTGCGCGAGGCCCAGTTGGGGCCGTTGATGATCTCGGCCGATCGCGTCCTGCCGGCCAACCTCACCGGCGCGTCCCTGCGCGGCGCCGACCTCAGCGGCGCCGACCTGAAACAGGCGGTTCTGGTCCGGGCCGATTTCAACCGCGCCGTGCTGCATGGCGCCTGCCTGCGTCAGGCCCAGCTTCAGGACGCCACCTTCGCGGGCGCGCGCGGCTTCCTCGCTCCCGACGCCGCATGACCTTCATCCGCCGCCAGCTGACCCAGGGTGATCTCGAAGTGATGATCGCGGCGCACGAGCGTTTCGTCGCCGGACGGACAGGGGGGCGGCGTCTGAGCCTCAAATTCATCGATCTGACCGGCCTCGATCTGGCCGGACACAGCCTCGAGGAAGCCGACTTCACCGGTTGTTCCCTGGAACGGGCCCGCCTCCAGGGCGCGCGAATGGCCCGTGCGGTCCTGTTCTGCGCCGACCTGCGCGGCGCAGACTTCACCGGCGCCGACCTGACACGGGCTGATCTTCGCGGCGCCTGCCTGCGCGGCGCCACCCTGATCGACGCGGACCTGACCCGCGCCGACTTCCGCGAAGGGATCATCGCCATCCCGCACGCCACCAAGGGGCTCGCGGCGGTCAAGCACGAGGTGCGTCGGGGCGTCGCGGACGGCGCCTGCTTCTCGGGCGCCACCCTGGACGGTTCGCATTTCGACGGAATCACCGCCTTCAAGGCCGACTTCTCCGACTGCTCGATGCGCGGCGCCCGGTTGACGGGGGCCAATCTGAAAGAGGCGAACCTCGCCGGGGCCATGCTGGAGGACGCCGCTGTCGACGGCTGCAACCTCGCCGGAGCCCGGCTGACGGGCGCGGTTCTGACCGGCGTCGACGTGGGCCGGGCCACGATGGACCGGGCGGACCTGACGGGCGTCCTGCGCACGCCTTCGGCGGACACGATCGCCCGCGCCGACATCCTGCTCGAACAGGCCCTGGACGCCAACGCCTGGGCCGAAAGCGGCGGGGTGTTCGGCCAGCCCGCCGTGTTCGACGGCGAGGATCTGCGTCCCCTGGGCGGCCGGCTGGCCGGTCTCAAGCTGCCCGGTCTCAGCGGCAAGGGGGCCTGCCTGGTCGGCATGGACCTGCGCGACATCGGCCTGCAAGGCGCCTGTCTCGACGATGCGGACCTGCGCGGCTGCGACCTGCGCGGCGCCGACCTCCGCGGCGCCCGGCTGAATCGCGCCCTGTTCAGCAACGCCGACCTGCGCGGCGCGGTTCTCTCGCCCCTGCCGCTCGGCCGGGACCGCCAGGCGGCCGTTCAGCTGTCCGGCGCGGGCCTTCGCTACGCCCGGATGCAGGGTGCGGTGCTGACCGACGCGATGCTCGACGGGGCCGACATCTCCGGCGCCAAGATCGACATCGCCGGCCTGTCCGACGATCAGAGGCGCGCGCTGGCGCCGGCGGCCGCCTGCGCCGCCTGACACGAAAAAGGGCGGTGGAGACCACCGCCCTTTCCCTCAACCTTCAGACGGGTAGGCGGCTCAGGCCGCCTTGGCCTTCTTGCCCTCGATCAGCGGCTTCACGGTCTTGCCGGCGCCGATCTCGATCCGGCGGGGCTTCAGCGCCTCCGGCAGCTCGCGGGCCAGATCGATGGTGAGCAGGCCGTTGACCAGGTCCGCGCCCTTCACAACCACATAGTCCGCCAGCTGGAACCGGCGCTCGAAATCGCGCTCCGCCAGGCCGCGGTGCAGGAAGGTGCGGCCCGCTGCGTCGCCCTCGGCCGCGGCGTCGTTGGCGATCTTGCGGCCGGTGACGGTCAGCAGGTTCTCCTTCACCTCCAGGTTCAGTTCGTCCGGCGCGAAGCCGGCGACGGCCACCTCGATGCGATAGGCGGTCTCGCCGGTCGTCTCGATATTGTAGGGCGGCCAGCCGTTTTCCTGGCCCGTACGCGCGGCGTTTTCCAGCAGGCCCGCGAGCCGGTCGAAACCGACGGCCGAGCGATAGAGCGGGGTGAAATCATAGGTACGCATGTCATCCTCCTGGGGATCAGCAAGGTTGAACCGCCCCTGCGCTTTATGCCCGGGACGGCGTTGGGGGTCGGCCGCGGCGGTCCCGGATGGGCCCCGTCGTGTCCGAGAGGACCCGATGTCGGCGTCCTCGTCAGCGGATGTGGGAAGCCCTTTACCGACGTCAAGAGCGCGTGATCGGTTCGCCCTGGCGGGGTCGCCGCTTGCCCCCCCGGCGGAAGGCCGTAGGGTTCCCTCCTCTCCTGGAGTTCCCATGCGTTTGTCCCTTCCGGCGCTCGGCGTCATCCTGTTGCTTCCCACCCTGGCCGCCGCCCAGACCCTGCCGCCGCTGCCGACCCTCAACGAGACGCCGGCCGAGCGCGGCGCCCGCCGCGCAGCCATGCTTCCGCCGGAGCTGCAGGAGGACGAGCAGCTTCAGGCCGTGCTCGGCGCGGACGCCCGGCCCGCCGAAGATGCGGCGCGCGACGGCGCGCGTCACCCGTTCGAAACCCTCACCTTCTGGGGTCTCCAGCCGCGCCAGACCATCGTCGAGATTGAACCCGGCTCGGGCGGCTGGTGGCGGCACATCCTCGAGCCCTACGCCGCCGCCACCGGCGGAACCTACGTCCCCATCGACCGGCCGACGGATGGCATGGGCGTCGCGGACGGGACGGCCGATCTGGTCGTCGTCGCCCGCGCCTTGCACAACTGGGCCCGCGACGGTCGCACCGCACCCTACATGGCCGCCTTCTACAAGGCCCTGAAGCCCGGTGGCCTTCTGGCCGTCGAACAGCACCGGAGCGCGGAGGGCCTGAACGTCGCCGAGACCGCGCCGACCGGCTATGTCTCCGAGAGCTATGTCATCCACGCCGCCCAGGCCGCCGGTTTCGTGCTGGAGGCGCGCAGCGAACTGAACGCCAACCCGTCGGACGACCACCACCATCCGTTCGGGGTCTGGACCCTGCCGCCGACCCGCCGGTCCGAGCAGGGCGGCCGCACCCTGACGCCCCAGGAAAGGGCGGCCGCGGATGCGGTCGGCGAGAGCGACCGCATGACCCTGCGTTTCCGTAAACCTGAATGAGCGCGGGCGTTTTGACCCTTTCGAGGAACAGGGTTAAGCCCTCCCGACCCGGGTTCGCCGCGTGCGGCTCGACGAGGGACGGGCATGGCTGAAGAGATCCGGCGTTTCGCATCGCGACGCGCGATGCTGGCGGGCGCGACCTCGACCGCCCTGCTGGCGCTCGTCGCCTGCGGAAAGAAGCCGGAGAAGGCCTCGAGCGCTGAAACGCCCTCCGGTCCGCCCAAGGGGTCGCTGGAATGGGCGGTCGCGGGACCCTGGCGTGCGCGGGACAAGGCGCGCGACGCCGCCCGTCATCCGATGGAGACGCTGCGCTTCTTCGGCTTGCAACCGGCCATGACGGTGGTCGACTTCTGGCCCGGCAGCGGCTGGTACACCCAGATTCTGGCGCCGTATCTGGCCGAGGGACACGGACGCTATGTCGCCGCCGGCTACCAGACCGGTCCCGGCTCCGCCCCGGCCCAGGGCCTGTTGATGGAGGCTTACAAAAAGCGCTTCACGGCGGACCGGAAGCTGTACGGAGACATCGATCTGGTCGCCTTCGGTCCGACGTCGGGGCCCGTGGCCCCGCCCAACACCTGCGACCTCGCCCTGTTCATGCGCAACATCCACGCCTGGATGGCGGCCGGGATCGCTGAAAAGGCGTTCGCCGACGCCTGGGCCGCCTTGCGCCCCGGCGGCGTCTTGGGGATCGAACAACACCGCCTCGGCCCGGAAGACGATC
>JBBRFV010000096.1:0-8227 GCA_038241335.1 Caulobacterales bacterium
ATGTCTGTGGGGATGCGGTCGTCGATGATGTTGACCACCCCGCCGATGGCCGAGCCGCCGTAGGCGAGCGTGGCCGGGCCTCGGACGATCTCGATCCGGGTGGATTCCGACGGATCCGTGGCCACGGCATGGTCCGGCGAGACCGAACTGGCGTCGATCTGGCCGATGCCGTTGGTCAGCACCTGAACCCGCGATCCCGACAGCCCCCGGATCACAGGCCGACTGGCCCCGGGGGCGAAATCGGTCGAGCGCACCCCCGGCAGCCCGTTGACCAGGTCACCCAAAGAGGACGCGGGGGCCGTCGCCAGGGTCTCCTCGTCCATCACCGTGGTGGCCAGGGTGGTGGCTTGCTGGCTGACGCCGAAAGGGGCGCCGGTGACGATGATGTCGTCCAGCGTCGCCGCCTGCTTCGGATCGCCGGCTGGCGCGGGACCGGATTGAGCCGACGCGGCCCCCGCCAGCGCGGCCCAGCCGACGCAGCCGAGCAGGAGTGAACGGGCGGCGGTTGACCGGATCATGGGGGGACTCTCACAGAAGGTCGGTTTTGTGTTATGAGATAACATCACATAGAGTCAAGCCCCTCCGGTTGCGGCCGTCAGGTCAAGCGACTAGCTGTGGCCCATGGGAGACGCCTGCAATCATGATCACCACGACGGCCCGCCGACCGCCGCCACGGTCCGCGACACCCTCGACGCCGTCGCCGCGCGGTTGAGCGCCAGCGGCGAGCGCATGACCGCCGCGCGCCTGCGGGTCCTGGAGCTTCTGCTGGCCGCCGGCGAACCGGTGAAGGCCTATGACCTGATCGCCCGCTTCGGCGGCGAAGACGGCCCGCCGGCCAAGCCGCCCACCGTCTACCGCGCGCTGGAATTCCTTGAGCGGCAGGGGCTGGTCCACCGCATCGCCTCGATCAGCGCCTACGTCGCGTGCTCGTCCGGCGACGACGACCACGCGGCGGCCTTCCTGATCTGCGACTGCTGCGGCGCGACGACTGAGGTCGCCGCCTCCGTCGCCGAGGGCCTCGGCGTCGCGGCGTCCAGAGCCGGCTACGTCATCGACCGCACCACTATCGAAGCCCACGGCCGCTGCGCGGCCTGCGTCTGATCACCGCCGTCGCAACCCGCCTAGCACGCCCCTGAGCAACTCCCGGGTCAGGGTCGAGCCCGCCGTCCTCAACACCGACTTGGTCAGGGCCTCCATCGGCGACTGGCGGTTCGAGACCCGGGGCCGGGGCGCGGCCCGTTCGCGCGGCGCGTCGTAGCGGGCCGCCTCGCGGTCCCGGACCCTGGCCTCGGTCTCCGCCGCCTTGGCCTCGGCCGCCGCGGCCTTTTCGCCGGCCTCGGCCTGGTCGGCGGCGGCATGGCGCGCGGCCAGAAGCTCCTCGGCCGACTCGCGATCCACCATCGCCTCGTAAACGCCGCGCACCGGGCTGGCGGCCATGACCTGGGCCCGCTCGGCGTCGGTCGCCGGGCCCAGCCGTGAATTCGGCGGCCGGATCCTGGTGCGGGCCACCACATTGGGCGCCCCCTTCTCGTCGAGGGTCGAGACAAGGGCCTCGCCGACGCCCAGCCCCTGGATCGCCTCCGCAGTGTCGAAGGCCGGGTTGGGCCGGAAGCTGTCCGACGCCGCCCTCAGCCCGCGCTGTTCGGCGGGCGTATAGGCGCGCAGCGCGTGCTGGATGCGGTTGCCCAGCTGGCCCAGCACAGTGTCGGGGATGTCGGCCGGGTTCTGGGTGACAAAATAGACCCCGACGCCCTTGGAGCGGATCAACCGCACCACCTGCTCGACCTTCTCCTGCAGCGAGCGCGGCTGATCAGCGAACAGCAGATGGGCCTCGTCGAAGAAGAAGACCAGCCTGGGCTTGTCGGGGTCGCCCACTTCCGGAAGCTGTTCGAACAGCTCCGACAGCAGCCACAACAGGAAGGCGGCGTACAGACGAGGGCTGCTCATCAGCTTGTCGGCGGCCAGCACATTGACCTGGCCCCGGCCGTCCAGCCCGGTGCGCATCATGTCCTCGAGCCGCAGGGCCGGCTCGCCGAAGAAGGCCTTGCCCCCCTGTTGCTCGAGCTGCAGCAGGGCGCGCTGGATGGAGGCGATCGACGCCGGCGCGACATTGCCGACCTCGCGTCCGATCCGTTCGGCGTTCTCGCCGACATAGACCAGCATCGCCCGCAGGTCGTCGAGGTCGAGCAGCAAGAGCTTCTCGGCGTCGGCGACGTGGAAGACCACGGCCAGCACCCCTTCCTGCACGTCGTTGAGGTCCAGCATCCGGGCCAGTAGCACCGGGCCGATCTCGCTGATGGTGGCGCGGATCGGGTGGCCCTTGGTCCCGTACAGGTCCCAGAACACCACTGGCGCGGCCTTCGCCTCGAGGGCCAACCCCATCTCCTGCGCCCGGGCGATCAGCTTCTCATTGGGCGAACCGGGCATGCAGATGCCCGACAGATCGCCCTTCACGTCGGCGCAGAACACCGGCACGCCCGCGTCCGAAAACCCCTGGGCCATGATCTGGAGGGTCACCGTCTTGCCGGTCCCGGTCGCGCCGGCCACGACTCCGTGACGGTTGGCGCGGTTGTACAACAGCACCTCGGGCTTGTCGGATTGGCCGAGGAACAGGCCGGGAGCGTCGGTCATGGGGTCTCCTTGGAAGGACAGCCCACACTCTTCCGTCGCGCGCGCCGCTTCAAGACCGATTGACGCGGTCGACCGGCGCCCCGACCATGCGCGCATGAAAGCCGCCGCCATCGTCTCCAGCCCGACCGTCTCGCGCAATGCGCTGGTGACGATCGCCATCATCGCAGGGGGCGCGGCGGTCTACTGGCTGGCCGACATCCTGACGCCCCTGGCCATGGCCATCTTCCTGATGATCATGATCGACGGGGTGAAGCGCAGCATCGAGGCGCGAACGCCCCTGCCGCGCCGCTGGGCGGGCCTGGCCGCCCTGCTGCTGGTCACCCTGGCCTTCGCCGCCTCCATCTGGATCATCTTCAACGGGGCCGCGAGCTTCTTCACCGACGCCTCGGGCGTCTCGGCCCGCATCGGCCCGCGACTGGACCAGATTCTCGCCGACGGCTCGCACCTGCTCAACATCAACACCGCGCCGACAACCGCGTCGCTGATCGCCCAGATCAACGTCAAGGGATACCTCGGCACGCTCGCCATGCAGGCCCAGGGCATCCTCACCGGGTCGATCTTCGTTCTCATCTATCTTGGCTTCCTGCTGGCCTCGCAGGGCGGCTTCCGGCGCAAGATGGTCAATATGTTCCCCGACCGGACTCTCCGGGACGAGGCCATGGAGGTGTTCCAGCGCGTTCGTGGCGGGGTCGAAGGCTATCTCTGGGTCCAGACCGTCACCGGGGCCATGATCTGCGCCGCCGCCTGGCTGCTGATGCGCGTCGTCGGCCTCCAGAACGCCGAGTTCTGGACCTTCGTCATCTTCATCGTCTGCTTCATCCCGGTGATCGGCGGCGCCGTCGCCGGTCTGGCCCCGCCGCTCTTCGCCCTGGTCCAGTTCGAGAGCTACGGGCCGGCGGTGATCCTTCTGATCGGCCTGCAGGCCATCCTGTTCATCAGCGGCAATATGATCCAGCCGCGGATGCAGGGCGACAACCAGAACATCGACCCTGTGGTCGTGCTTCTGGCCCTCGCGTTCTGGGGCAAGCTGTGGGGCGTGACCGGCATGTTCCTGTCGACCCCGCTGGCGGTCATGGCCATGGCCATCCTGGCCGAGTTCCGCGGCTCCCGCTGGATGGCCATCCTGCTGTCCGGCGACGGAGAGCCCTATGCCGACGAGGAGGCCGCTGCGGTGAAACGGAAAGCCGCCCCCCGCGTCAACTCGCCACGCCCCCGGCCCGATTGAAGCCTCGTTCCGCCCTTGAACGGTCACAAGCCGCGCTTATCTCAACCCTGTCGCCGCGGCCCACCCCTCCCCCCCAGGCCGTGGCGGAACAGATCGACGCCAACCCTCCCCCTCCTGGGCGTCGGTCCGAAGAGGCCGCTGGACGAAAGTCCGGCGGCCTTGTCGTTTCAGCCCCCTCATCGCCGGACCGAGGATCGATCAGACGCGGATTCCGCGCCGTGATCCGCGACCGTTCGCCTTTGGGGGTTCCCGATGCCGACGCATCGGCCTAGTCAACGAAGCAGACCTTTTCCAAAGCGGCCGCCGCGGCCGCGCTGCACGAGACCCTGCCCATGTCCGGCGAAACGGCTTCCACGCACCCTCAGGCGATCACCCTGGAGGCGCTGGAAGCGAGCTTCGCCCAAGCGGTCGGCAGCCCGCCGGGAGCGGCCGAAAAGGCCTATCTGGGTCAGGTGCTCGAGGACTACGCCGCCGACGAGACGCCCGAACTGGGCGGCCCCGACCTGGCGGCCCTGCTGGCCGAGGCCTGGCGCTCGACCGTCGGCCGCAAGCCCGGCGAGCCCGCCCGCATCAGCGTCGGACCCCACACCGGCTCGACCGGCAAGACCACCGGCTACGACGTTATCCGCATCGTCCAGGACGACCGTCCGTTCCTCGTCGACAGCGTCATGGGCGAACTGGCCGAGGCCGGCGTCACCGTCCGCTCCCTCTACCATCCGATCGTCGAGACCGCCGATGGCCGCGTCTCCCTGATCGTCGTCGTCATCGACCCTCTGCCGCAGGAGCGTCGCGACGCCCTCGGCGAGGGCCTGGCCCGGACCATGGCCGACGTCGCCGCCGCCGTGACCGACCACAGCGCCATGGACGAGCTGATGGCCCGCTCCATCGCCCACCTTGAGGCCTCGCCGCCAGGCGTCGCCGCCGACATCCTGGCCGAGCACCTGGAGTTCCTGCGCTGGCTCAAGTCGGACCACTTCGTCTTCCTCGGCGCCCGCGACTACGACTACCCGCGTCGCGCCGACGGCGGCTATGAGGCCGAGGCCCCGCTCAGCCAGTCCGGCGCCGGGCTGGGCGTCCTGGCCGACCCCGAGCGCACCGTGCTGCGCCGCGCCAACGAACCCGCCGTCTTGACCAAATCCATGAAGAAGCAGCTGGACCTCAGCGAGCCGGTCACCGTGGCCAAGGCCAACGTCCGCTCGCGCGTCCACCGCCGGTCCTACATGGACTACATCGGCGTCAAGCGGTTCGGCGCCGACGGCCGCCCGTCGGGCGAGACCCGCTTCGTCGGCCTGTTCACCGCCGAAGCCTATGACAAGACCGCCTTCCAGGTGCCGCTGGTGCGCCGCAAGGTGGCCAACGCCCTGGCCCGTGCCGGCAAGGTAGCGGGCACACACAGCTACAAGCGGCTGAAGAACATCCTGGAGAACTATCCCCGCGACGAGCTCTTCCAGATCAGCGAGGACGAGCTGCTGGCCATCGCCCTGGGCATCCTGCACCTGCACGATCGCCCGCGGATCAAGGCCTTCACTCGCCAGGACCCGTTCGACCGCTTCGTCTCGGTCCTCGCCTTCGTGCCGCGCGAACGCTATGACGCCTCGGTGCGCGAGAGGATCGGCCTGATCCTCGCCCGCGCCTGGGGCGGCCGCGTCTCGGCCTTCTATCCGCAGCTGGGCGACCAGCCGCTGGTGCGAATCCACTACATCATCGGCGTCTCCCCCGGCGACCACCCCTGCCCGGACGCCGCCGCCCTGGACGCCGAGATCACCGAGGCCGGCCGCGGCTGGGTCGACCGTTTCGAAAGCGCCCTGCGCCAGGCCGATGTCGATGAGGTTTCGGTCGGACCCGTCAGCGCCCGCTGGGCCGAGGCCTTCGGGGCCGGCTACCGCGACCGCTACAACGCCGCCGAGGCCGTGCGCGACTACCGCGCCCTCGACGGCCTCAATGCCTCGGGCCTGAACGACGGCGGCGAGCCGGTCGCCGTCCGCGCCTTCCGCAATGACCGCGACGGCCCGCTCAATTTCCGCTTCAAGCTCTATCACCGCGGCGCCGCCGTGCCTCTGTCAGACGTCCTGCCGATCCTGGCCGACATGGGGTTGAAGACGCTGGAGGAGTGGGGCAACGCCCTGACGCCCGCCGGCGAGTCCGACGTCCATGTGCATGAATTCCTGCTCGAGGACCCGCGCGGCGGCGGTCTCGACTTCGCCATCGTCAAAGGTCCGTTCGAGGACGCCTTCTCGGCCGTCTGGACCGGGCGCACCGAAAGCGACGGTTTCAACCGGCTGGTGCTGGAGCTCGGCGTCGGCTGGCGCGAGGCGGCCCTGGTCCGCACCCTGGCCCGCTATCGCCAGCAGACCGGCCTCGACCCGTCGCAAGCCGTTCAGGAAGAGGCGCTGCGCGACTATCCCGCCGTCGCCCGCGGCCTGCTGGCCCTGTTCGTGGCCAGGTTCGACCCGGCCGTCGGCGCCGACGCCAAGGGCCGCGAGAAGGCCGTCGTAAAACTGGTCGAGCAGATCAACACCCAACTCCAGGACGTGAAGAGCCTCGACCACGACAAGGCGCTGCGCCGCCTGTCGCTGCTGATCCAGGCGACCAAGCGGACCAACTATTTCCAGACCGGCCCGGACGGCGCGCCCAAGCCCTACATCTCGATCAAGATCGCGTCGCGCGAGCTCGACGACCTGCCCCTGCCCAAGCCCTATCGCGAGATTTTCGTCTGGGCGCCGCACATCGAGGGCGTACACCTGCGCTTTGGTCCGGTGGCGCGCGGCGGCCTGCGCTGGTCCGACCGTCGCGACGACTTCCGCACCGAGGTGCTGGGGCTGGTCAAGGCGCAACAGGTCAAGAACGCGGTCATCGTGCCGGTCGGCTCCAAGGGCGGATTCTTCCCCAAATGCCTGGCCGCCATCGTCCGCGCCGGGGGCGACCGCGACGCTCAGCAGGCCGAGGCCATCCGCGCCTACAAGACCTTCCTGTGCGGCCTGCTGGATCTGACCGACAACATCGCCGCCGACGGTGCGGTAGTGCATCCCGTCGACACGGTGCTGTGGGAAGGCGACGACCCCTATCTGGTCGTGGCCGCCGACAAGGGCACGGCGACCTTCTCGGATATCGCCAACGGCGTGTCGCGCGACTACGGCTACTGGCTGGACGACGCCTTCGCCTCGGGCGGGTCGGTCGGCTACGACCACAAGGAGATGGGCATCACCGCCCGCGGCGCCTGGGAGGCGGTCAAGCGCCACTTCCGCGAGATGGGCAAGGACATCCAGACCCAGTCCTTCACCGTCGTCGGCGTCGGCGACATGTCGGGCGACGTGTTCGGCAACGGCATGCTGCTGTCGAAACAGATCGAGCTGATCGCCGCCTTCGACCACCGCGACATCTTCATCGACCCGACCCCGGACCCGGCCAGCTCCTGGACCGAACGTGACCGGATGTTCAGGATCCCTCGCTCGTCCTGGCAGGACTACGACAAGTCGAAGATCTCCAAAGGCGGCGGCGTCTTCCCGCGCGCCGCCAAGTCGATCGAATTGTCGCCCGAAATCCGCGCCGCCCTGGGCATCACCGAGGAGTCTCTCGACCCCGCAGCCCTGATGAAGGCCATCCTCAAGGCCCCGGCCGAACTGCTCTATTTCGGCGGCATCGGCACCTATGTGAAGGCTCCGACCGAAAGCGACGCCCAGGTCGGCGACAAGGCCAATGACGCCATCCGCATCGACGGCGCCGAGGTCCGGGCAAAGGTGATCGGCGAGGGGGCCAACCTCGGCATGACCCAGGCGGGCCGCATCGCCTTCGCCCGCAATGGCGGCCGCATCAACACCGACGCCATCGACAATTCCGCCGGCGTCGACACTTCGGACCATGAGGTCAACATCAAGATTCTGCTGACAGGCGCGATCCGCGTTGGCGCACTCAAGGCCGACAAGCGCGACAAGCTCCTTGAGTCTATGACCGACGAAGTCGGTGCGCTGGTGCTTGAAGACAATTACGATCAGACCGGCGCGATCTCCATCGCGCAGGCAAGCGCGGTGAATGATCTCGATAGCCATGAGCGCTTCATTCAACGCCTCGAATCCGAGGGGAAACTTAGCCGCCGCGTTGAAGGTTTGCCGCTCACCGGAGAAATTGCGGCGTTGCGCGCGGCAAAGCTTGGCCTCACGCGGCCGGAGCTCGCCAAACTCGTCGCCTACGGCAAAATCAATCTGTTCGACTCTCTGGTCGCATCGAAGACGCCGGACGATCCGGCGTTTGCGGAATCGTTGAAGAGCTACTTTCCGAAAGAACTCTGGAAGTTCGAAGCGCAGATGCAAACGCACCGTCTGCGTCGCGAAATTATCGCTACGCGATTGGCGGACGATCTGGTCAACCGCTGTG
>JBBRFV010000097.1:0-8220 GCA_038241335.1 Caulobacterales bacterium
GGGGACCTGTCCCTCCGGGTTTTGACGGCCAGGGAATTTAGAATGGGAGGCTCGTGTGTCCGGTTGACCATTCCGGCGGGCCTCTCTATACGCACCGCTCCGCCGCAGGTTCGTCTTGCGGCTTTTCTGTTTTGTTTTGCCCCAGGACGACGACCATGAAGGTCCGCAGCTCGCTCAAGTCGCTCAAGACACGCCACCGCGACAGCAAGGTCGTGCGCCGCAAGGGCGTCGTGTACGTCAACAACAAGACGGACCCGCGCTTCAAGGCGAAGCAGGGCTGAGTTAGCGCGCTATCGCGGGCGACGCGGTCGCCCGCTGCTTGAGCGCGGAAAAGTTTCAGGGCTGCGGACTTGTCCGCAGCCTTTTTCGCGTCTGCCCCCAAGCATCGTTGAGTCGCGCCCTTCGGCGTGGTTAGCGTCCGTTTGATTTTTTTCCGGAGTTCTCCCTTGGCCGACGACGCTTCCTTCGATTCCTCGCCCGACGTCCTGACCTCGGCCGCCCAGGGCCGGCTGCGCACCGTGATCGAGCGGCTGGAGCGGCTGGAAGAGGACAAGGCCGCCGTCATGGCCGACATGAAGGAGGTCTTCCTCGAGGCCAAGGGCGAAGGCTATGACGTCAAGATCCTGCGCAAGGTCATCCGCATCCGCAAGCAGGACAAGGCCAAGCGCCAGGAAGAAGACGCGATCCTGGACCTGTATCTGTCGGCGCTCGGCGAGATCTGACACTGAAGCGGGCGGGCTTTGGACAATCCGGGAGCGGCAAGGACAAGCCGCCGCGGTCGCCTCTGTCCCGTTCGTCCGGCCTCGATCCCGGCGGTTCATCCGCCAAACCGCCTCCCGGTCCCTTTGAGCTCCAGCGCAAGGCCGCCCAGCGGGCTGCCCTCAACGCCTTGAGACGCGCCAGACGCGCCGCCGACAAAGCGGGCGTGGCCCTGTCCGAATGGGAGGGGGAGTTCCTCGATTCGGTCGGCGACCGGGTGAAGACCTATGGCCGCGCCTTTGGCGACCCCGAAAAGGGCGCGCCGGGCCAGGCCCTGTCGGCTATGCAGGGCCGCAAGCTCAAGGAAATCACCGCCAAGGCGAACGGCGAGGAGCCCCGGCGTCGCCGGGGCCGCAAGCCACCCAATTCGGACTAGAACAGGATCTTGCGGAACGTCAGGCTGACCACCCGCCCCTGCGGGTCGAGGTAGTCGGGCTGGTAGTTCAGCGGCACGTCGCCGGCGCTGGAGGTGACGTCGATCCGGCTGTCGAACAGATTCTGGACGCCCAGGTTCATCCGCGCGCCTTTGAGCCACGGGAATTTGGCCACCAGAGAGGCCTGGGACCCCAGATCCATGAAGACGTTCAGATTGACCGTCGTCTGGCCCGAGAAATTCAGGTCCGGGCCGGTCCCGCCGTCGATGCGGGTCGAGTCGCGCCAGTTGATGTTGGCGAAGGCGCCGACGCCGCTCTTGAATACGCCTGCCTGGGCCTGGATCTCCTGCCGCGGCGTGCCGCCGCGCGAACTGGTGGCCGAGCCGTCCAGCAGGTCGAGCACCGGCAGGCCGTCGCGGATCACGACTTCGTCGGTGAAACGGTAGGTGTGGTAGATCGAGATATTGTAACGCCCCTGGCCCGGCTGCATGCCGCCGCCCCGTCCGCCGCCACCGCCGCCGCCAAAGCGGACTGTCGTGCGATCACCACCGCCTCGATCACCACCGCGATCCCCACCGCCCGGACCGCCGCTGGTCGAGGAAATGACCATCGGCGCGCCGCCTCTCGGCCCGCCGGCGCCCGCAGCCGCGCCCGGTCCCCCGGCCGCAGCCGGGTTGGGCTTGCCGAAGACGTGCGAGAAGTTGAAGCCGGTGCGCAGCTCGGAACGTTCGGCGTGGTCGAAATTCAGCGGGCGAGCATCGATGGCCGTCAGGTTGCCGAACAGGTCGCGGGTGAAGCGGCCCGGCAGGGCGGCCTCGAGGTCCGGCGTCACGGCGGGGAAGCCGGCGATGACGTTGTCGGTGGTGCTACGGGTGTAGGTCGAACTGAGAGACAGGTCGGTGTCCTTGATCGGCCGGAAGGTCGCGCCGGCCTTGAACACGCGGCGCTCGTCATGATCCAGCGCCGGATTGCCGCCGCTGATCTGGCTGACCAGAACCGTGCGGCCGGTGGCGAAGTCGAAGACCGGCACATTGGGCGTGGCGATGACCGGGTCGTTCAGTTGCGAGATCGAGGGCGCGCCCTGTTCATCGGTGAAGCTGACGAGGAAGGACACGGGCTCGATCGGAGACCAGTTGGCGCCGACGCCGACCGTGGGCAGGCCGCCGAAGTCGGACAGATTCTCCCAGCCGGCGTTGAAGTTGACCGACAGGTCGCCCAGCATTGTCAGGACGTCCTTGCGGCGGCTGGCGATGGGGACATTGACGGTCATCTGGCCGTTGAGGCGGTCGCGTGACTGTTCGCGGTCCGAGGTGACGCCCGAACGGGTGCTGGTCGAATCCAGGGAGAACCGGTCAGCGCCGAATTTGAAAGTCGAGGTGATCCCGCCGGCCGGCAGATCGTACAGGCTGCCGTTGAGGATGAACTCGGTGCTGAGCTGGCTGGACACCGAATTGGCCGTGTCGTTCGGCAGACGGGTGAAGTCCGTGGGCGACAGCGTCCCGAACGGGTTGGCGGTCGGGTCATTGGCGTTGAGCCGGGTCTGGAACGGCCCGGCGACCAGACCGCGGCCCGTGTCGGTGTCGGTTTCGACCCGCGAATAGTTGCCGGTCAGGGTCCAGCGCCAGTCGTCGTTGAGGAAGCCGTCGATGACCATGCCGGCGCGACCGGTCAGGGTGTCGACCTTACGCTGTAACGCGTAGGGCGCGTCCAGATAGCGATAGACGGCGACGTCGTCCGAGAATGGTGAGAACGGATTGCCGTCCGGCAGGGTCATCGTCACGCCGGGCAGGCCCGAGAAGCTGCGGCTGTCGATGTTCTCGAGGCTGGCGCTGAAGGTCGCCTGGGTGCTGGAGTTCAGGTCGTGCTTGACCGAACCGCGCACTTGGGTCCGTTCGGTCTCAGCCAGCAGGGTGCGGTAGGCCGTCAGGTCGCCGGTGCGCGGGCCACCGTAGGCGCTGACGAAATTGGCCAGCGTCGGGGCGCCGGTGACGACCGGCACGGGCGCGAGGACGGCCGTCGAGCCGACGCCGGCGGACAGGGCCGGGTCGATCCCGGAACCGAAGGGGACGCCGGCGACGTTGCCGATCAGGTCATAGGGGGTCGAACCCGGGTCGCGGGTGATGTCGCGCTCGGTCTCATACAGCGGGGTCTGGCGCTGGCGTTCGACCTCCAGCGACCAGCGGTTCCCACCGGCGATGCGGAACAGGCCGCCCTCGGCCTGGACGCTGGAGCGCCCCCCCCGCGTTGCGATCCCTCCATTGACCTGGACGGTCTCCGAACGGAATTCCGGCTTGAGGACGAAGTTCACGACGCGCTGGTCGGCGCGATAGCCGTAGTTGAGGGCGACCTCCTCCGGCAGGATGTCGACCCGGTCGATGGCCTCGGTCGGAATGCCCTGGATCTCCTGGAAGCCCGAGGTCCGGCGGCCGTTGATCAACAGCACCGGCGGACCGTCCGAACGGCCCTGCGAACTCCGGGTGAGGGGTTCGAGATAGGTCAGCAGCTCGTTGATGTTGCCGGCGCCGTAGGCCCTGATCTGTTCGGCGTTGAGCGAGACGTCGGGCGGAATGTCGCCGAGGGCGCTGCCGCGCGGGCGTTGTCCGGTGACCACGACGACGCCCAGGTCCGTCGCCTGGGCGTTGCCGGACGCAGCCGGTTGCGGCGCCGTCTGCGGAGCCGCAGCGGGCGGGGTCTGGATTTCGCCGGCCAGGACGGCGGCGAGGGCGGTGGTGACGAGCAACATGGACACATCCGGGGAGAGACAGCGGTCTTCCACGTGCGGCGCCCGTGTTTCCGTCGCATTTCAACGCAGAAACCCAAAGTTGCAGCCCGTTCGAACCGGAGCCTGTCTTCGCCGCCGCGCATGCGAATGGCGAATGAACTTTCGTTCAGGTTGACGGCTTCCCCGAGACGTTGCCGCAAAGCCTCGGTTCAAGCGGCTAGCCGGCGTCCTTCAGAGCGCCTTCCAGCCCCTGTTCGCGCACCTTGCGGTACAGGGTCGAGCGGCCGATGCCGAGGCGGCGGGCGATCTCGGACATATGGCCGGCGTAGACCTCGATCGCGTGATGGATGAGGTCTCGTTCGATCTCCTCCAGGGTGCGCAGATGGCCGCGGTCGTCGAGGATGCGGATCGGCGTATCGGGCAGGGGCGGCAACTCGATGCCCGACAGGACCACTGCGGCGGCGGCGGAGTCCGCCTCGATCGGCGCCGCGACGCCCGAGATGGCCGGGAAGTCGTGCGGCTGAAGGAAGGGCGCGTCGGCCAGGACGATGGCGCGATAGACGGTGTTCTCCAACTGGCGGACGTTGCCGGGCCAGTCGAAGGCCTGCAGCAGGGCCAGGGTCTCGGCGGTGCAGCCGGCGACGCGTTTGCCCTCCTCGACGTTGAAGCGGGCCACGAAATGGTCGAGCAGGGCCGGGATGTCCTCGCGTCGGGCGCGCAGGGCCGGGGCCTCGATGGGGAAGACGTTGAGCCGGTAGAACAGGTCCTCGCGGAACGAGCCGGCCTTCACCTGTTCCGCCATGTCGCGGTTGGTGGCCGACAGGATGCGCACATCGACCTTGACCGACCGTTTGGATCCGACCGGGTCGATCTCGCCTTCCTGCAGCGCGCGCAACAGCTTGACCTGCATGTCGAGCGGCAGTTCGCCGATTTCGTCGAGGAACAGGGTGCCGCCATTGGCCTCGGCGAACTTGCCGAGGTGTTTGTCACTGGCGCCGGTAAAGCTGCCCTTCTCGTGGCCGAACAGGATCGATTCCACGAGGTTGACGGGCAGGGCGCCGCAGTTGACGGCCACGAAGGGCTTGCCCGACCGGTCCGAGGCGCCGTGCAGGGCGCGGGCGATGACTTCCTTGCCGACGCCGCTCTCGCCTGTGATCAGGACAGGGATGCTCGATTTGGCGGCGCGGGCCCCCAGCGACTTGACCAGCCGCATCGGCGGGCTGTCGCCCACCAGATCGTTGAACGAGGTCCGGCCTGAGACATGCTTTTTCAGCCGCCCCACCTCGGCCGTCAGCTGGGTCAGCTGCAGGGCGTTGCGGACGCCGACCAGCAGGCGCTCGGCCGACACCGGCTTGACGAAGAAGTCCTGGGCCCCGGCCTGCATGGCCTTGACCACGGTGTCGATGCCGCCCGAGGCGGTCAGGACGATGACGGGGGTGGTCACGCCCGCTGTGCGGATCTCGGCCAGGGCCTCCATGCCGCTCATGCCCGGCATGACCATGTCCAGCAGCACCACGTCGGCGCCGCCGCCCTTGGTCAGGCGATCGATGGCCTCGCCGCCGCTCTCGGCGTGAACCACGGCGTAGCCTTCGCGATCCAGCACGGCCTGCACCAGGCGGCGCTGGGTCGGATCGTCGTCGACCACCAGGACGGTCTTGGCCATGTGGCGCACCCCTTCATCATCACGGTCGGCCGGCCCTTCACTGAAAGCGGGACTGGCTCATTCCGGGACGTTTTACCCCGCACAAGGTGAAGATCGGGTTGTGCGGGGTGGTGTGTGGGGGGTTAACGGGGGGTCAGTAGCTCACCATGCCGCCACTCTTGTGTCCTGCGGTCGCGGCGTCGGCCACGGTCGTGGGGTCGTCCTCCCTAGGGACCCCGGTCGCCCCGCCGCAAACGTCGTCGTGGTAGGATTGGAATTCCAGTTGCCGACCGTCGACCGTGAGCGTCGGCCACACCGGGCGCTGGATGCCGAGCTTCCCGCGGCGGAGCGCTTCGGCCGGATCGCCGGAACAGTCCGCCCGATTGTAGTAGCCGACAGACCTCCAAGAATGATCGGCCTGTTCCTCGAACGCGTCAATGAATGTGCCCGTCGCCAGAAGGATTTCCCGGCGACCGTCCCCGTTCAGGTCGAACCAGGACGCCAGGCAGGGCGCGAGTTCAACGCAGGTTATCCGGTTGTCCTTGATGGGTTGGGCCGGGTTCAGGAAGGCCGCCGGCAGCGTTGCGCGGGCTGGCCAGGCGTTGATAAAGGGCTTGCTGGCCGCCGTCCCGGCGCGCGCCAGCCGCTCACTGTCCGGGTGGTCCCAGCGGGTGTTCAGGGCGTTGACGTCGCTGACGCCCTTCCGGATCCGGGCGTCGCCGGACCGGGCCAGCCGCGTCAGCGCCGCCTCGCCCGCCTTGCCGCTCTCGAAACGCAGGAAGCGGTAGTCGAACTTGTCAGGCGTCACGGCTCCGCGTTCCAGCCGCGCGACCTGGTCGGTGACCGACAGGCGGGCCGGGTCGAGCAGGGGACTAAACAGGGCGAGGATGACCGCGACGGTGAGGACGGCGGTCCAGATGTTGGTCCGCTCGAGCGGCTTCATCCAGTCCGACTTACGCCAGAACGGGCTGAGGGCGGCCCAGCCGTAGCCGCCGGCGTAGGCGGCGCCGACGAGGGCGCAGGCGCAGGCGATGATCCGGTCCGGCGTCAGGCCGTACTGGCCGATACGCAGGGCCAAGCCCCAGACGGCGATGATGATCAGCGGGGTCAGCAGCACCGAGGCGATCCGCACGGCGACGCGCAGCACCATCGGCGGCAGGTTGTCAGCCTGTCCGTCCTGATAGGCGGTGTTGACGAGGATGATCAGGGCGCCGGCGGCGGACAGGACCAGCGCCGTCGCGCTGCCGGTCTCCCACAGACCCGACAGGCCGGTGAAGGGCAGGGCGGCGAGGAAGGCGGCGACCAGCACGGTCATCAGCAGCAACAACCACGACAGCAGCATCAGGGCGACCGAGCGCACGCCGCGGATCAGCCCGTCGCGCACATCTGTCAGATGCACCGCCACGGCGAAGACCAGGGTGGTGACGGGGATGGCGAACCATTCCTCACGGATCAGGTTGGAGAGGAATTTCAGCCCGATGATGTCGAACAGGGCCGAGCCCAGCTGCAGCAATATCCAGAAGGCGAGGGTGAAACCGAGCGACAGGGCCAGCTGGACGCCGGCCTTCCACGCGGTGTCGAAATAGTCGGGGTAGGGCGCGATCCAGCGGCGCGCGCGATCCGCCGGGACGACGAGATGGTGGCTGATGAACAGAGCCGCGGCGGCGAAGGCCAGCAGCGGCGGATTGAGGTAGGGCGGATATCGCAGGGTCTCGGCGCTCTGCCGCGCCACGTCATGCCAGCCCAGCAGGCCCAGAACCACCGCCGCCACCGCGGTCCAGACGGCGAAGGTCATCCAGCGCAGGCGGCCAACGCCGGCCAGCATCACCACCGGAACGAAGGCGAAGACCAGCACCAGCGGCCCGAACAGCTGCGGCACGCTGGCCGGCCAGGCGAGGGGCGCCGATGGGGCGTGATCCGCCGCGTGATAAAGCCACCACAGGGCCGCGCCCTGAACCAGGCCGATCGCCAGCCGGGCCAGGCCCGTCACGGCGCCGCTGGCCCCGCCCAGACTGTTGCGTCCCGTCGCTTCGGTATTGCTCATGCGATCCTCCCCGATCACCGTCATCTGGCCTGAACCGGGGGGCGTTGAGAAGGCCGCTCAGTCCGCGCGGACCGCCCGCGCCATGTAGCAGCCGCGTCGGGCGGTATGCATCTGGACCTCAGTTACTGCCGGATCGGTGAAGGCTGCGCGCAGCCTGCCGTCCAGGTCGACGCCGTCCACCACGTCGGCGTCCAGCATCATCCGATCCTCGCCATACAGACGCATGGACAGCAGGCGACGCGACAGCATGTCGGGAACGACGGCCGTCGCGGGCTCGGCCTCGTCCGCCGCTTCGCGCACGAAGATCGGGCCGTCGGCGCGGTAGGGGCTGGCGGGATGGTCGAGGTGGCGGTGGTTGAGCAGGATCAGGCGCTCGCCCGGCGCGGCGTCGATCAGGCTGACGCGGCAGGGGGCGCTGTCGGGCGCGTCGGCGACCATGCGTCGGGCGCCGACGGTTTCCAGTTCCGCGTCCGACAGGGCGAACAGCGGCTGGAACGGGGCGAGGGGCAGCGGAAGGATGCGGTAGGTCATGGCGACAGGATGCCGCCGCGCCGTGCGGACGTCTGGCGGCTTTCGGCCGTTGCACGACGACGCGCGCATCCCCACAACGTCAGCCATGAACGCGCCCTTCAAAGCCCCGACCGATCCGCTCGACGCCCCGTTGTGGGACCTGACCGAC
>JBBRFV010000098.1:0-8185 GCA_038241335.1 Caulobacterales bacterium
CCTGCAGGCCGCCGCCACCCGGGCGGCCGACCTGGGACTGGAGGGCCATGCCGGGCACGGGCTCGACTATGCCACCGCCGCCGACATGCTGGCCATCGCCGAGCTCCGCGAGCTCAACATCGGCCATTTCCTGAGCGGCGAGGCCGTGTTCGTGGGCCTGACCGCCGCCATCCGGCGCATGCGGGGTTGCATGGACGCGGTCTCATGATCATCGGCGTCGGCGCGGACCTGTCGGACATCCGGCGCATACAAAGCTCGCTCGACCGCTTCGGCGACCGCTTCAAGGCCCGCTGCTTCACCGGGATCGAACGCACCCGCTCGGATCGCAAGCCCGACCCCGCCTGGAGCTACGCCAAACGGTTCGCGGCCAAGGAGGCCTGCGCCAAGGCCCTGGGCACGGGGATGCGGGTTGACGTCTACTGGCGCGACATAGGGGTGGTGAACCAACGCTCGGGACAGCCGACCTTGGTGCTGACCGGCCACGCCGCCGAACACCTGTCAAGGCTGACACCGGCCGGTCATGAACCCCGGATACATCTGACGCTGAGCGACGAGCACCCCTACGCCCTGGCGTTCGTGGTGATCGAAGCCTTGCCGATGGCTTAATCACGTTATACCGATTTCGCCGCAATGACCGCGGAACAGCGGCTGGGGGACTGAGTCACGATGAGCGACGAGCACAAGCCGCACGACGACCACGGCCATGGCCACGGCCCTGACGACCATGGTCACGCGCCCGACGCCGGTCACGGACATGACGATCATGGCCACGCCGCCCCGGCCGCGCACGGTGACGACGCCCATGGCCACGACGCCCATGGCCATGCAGCCGCTGACGATCACGGCCACGACGATCACGGCCATGACGATCACGCCCATTCTCCCGAGGCGCATGTCGATCACGTCGAGCATGCGAGCAGCGAGTCCCACGGCCACGACGCCCATGACGACCACGGCCATCATCCGACCCCGGCCGAGACGACCGCGGCGGTCGCCGGCGGCGCGGCCGTTGCAGCGGCGGGCGGCAAATCTCCGGTCTGGAGCGACCACGGCGACGCCCCGTTCGAGGACGTGGATGCGACGCCGGTCTACGCGCGCGGCAAGTCATCGAAAAAGTCGAGCGGCGGCAACGAGTTCGTCGAGATCGTCAAGACGATCCTGTTCGCCCTGCTGATCGCCGTGGTGCTGCGCACCGTGCTGTTTCAACCCTTCACCATCCCGTCGGCCTCGATGGAGCCCAATCTCTACGAGGGCGACTACATCGTCGTCTCCAAATGGAGTTACGGCTACTCCCGGCACTCCCTGCCGTTCAGCCCGCCGATATTCAGCGGCCGCATCCTCGAGCAGGCGCCGCACCGGGGCGACATTGTCGTCTTCAAACTGCCGCGCGACGACGGCCACGGCCCGAACACGACGGACTACATCAAGCGTCTGATGGGTCTGCCAGGCGACAAGATCCAGATGATCGACAATGTCCTCTACATCAACGGCGCCGCCGTGAAGGATGTGGAACTGAGCCGGGCCGACGTGCAGACCCTGTACGGCCTCCAGCTGACGATCAAATCCCGCGAGACGTTGCCGGAAGGCAAGCAGATCACCGTCCAGGAATGGGGTCCCAACCATGACGCCGACAACACCATCGTGTTCGAGGTTCCGGCGGACCACTACTTCATGATCGGCGACAATCGCGACAACTCGCAGGACAGCCGGTTTGGCCCGTCCGTCGGCGTGGGCATGGTTCCTGCCGAGAACCTGATCGGCAAGGCGCAGATCATCCTGTTCTCGTGGTCCCCCGGCGCCTCGCTGTGGAACCCGGTCAGCTGGTTCTCGAAGATCCGTCCCAGCCGGTTCTTCACCGTCCTGAATTGATGACAGACCGTAGGGCCGAGGCGGTCGCCGGGTTGGCGGCCAACCTCGGCCATGTCTTCCGCGACCCCAATCTGCTGGAACGGGCCCTGACCCACGCCAGCGTGGGCGAGGGCGCCGAACGCGACGCCCGCGGCCGGCCGTTCCTCGACAACCAGCGGCTCGAGTTCCTGGGCGACCGGGTCCTGGGCCTGCTGGTCGCCGACCGCCTGATGCGCGACTTCCCCGACGCCGACGAGGGCGAGATGTCGTCGCGGCTGCATCCGCTGGTCGACAAGACCGCCTGCGCCCGTGTGGCCGAGGCCATGGGTGTCGGTCCGGCCATGCGACTGTCGCCCGGAGAAACCAAACAGGGCGGCCGGCGGCGCGAGAGCGTTCTGGGCGACGCCATGGAGGCCATCCTGGCCGCCGTGTGGTTCGACGGCGGCATCGACGCCGCTCGCGCCGTGTTCGAACGCGCCTGGGCCGCCGAACTGGCCGCCCCTCCGCGCCGCGCCGTGACCAATCCGAAATCGGCGCTTCAGGAATGGGCGCTGGGGCAGGGAAAGCCCCTGCCTGTCTACACGGTGGTCCAGCGGACCGGCTCGGATCACGCCCCGACGTTCACGATTGAAGCCAGCGTAGCCGGACACGAGCCCTTGACCGCGCAAGGCCGTTCGCGTCAGGACGCGGAGAAGGCGGCCGCAACGGCCTTACTGAAACGTGAAGGCGTGATTTGACCGACCCCCAAACCCAGCGAGCCGGCTTCGCCGCCATCATCGGCGCGCCCAACGCCGGCAAGTCCACGCTGGTCAATCGCCTGACCGGGACCAAGGTGTCGATCGTCACCCAGAAGGTCCAGACCACCCGCTTCCCCGTGCGCGGCATCGCCATGGAGGGCGACGCCCAGATCGTTCTGGTCGACACGCCCGGGATATTCACCCCGCGCCGCCGACTGGATCGCGCCATGGTCGCCTCGGCCTGGGGCGGCGCCTCGGACGCCGACGTGGTCGTCCATCTGATCGACGCGGCCTCGCACATCGCCTCGGAAGGCAAGGAAGGCCAGGCCGCCGACCGCCGCTCGGCCGAGGACACCGAGACCATCATCGCCAATCTCAAGTCCAGCGGGACCAAGGTCATCCTGGCGCTGAACAAGATCGACGGCATGCGCCGCGACACCCTGCTGGCGCTGTCGCAGCAGATGTTCGAAACCGGCGTCTACTCCGAGGTCTATATGATCTCCGCCTTGAGCGGCGACGGCGTGGCCGACCTGAAGCAGCGGCTGGCCCGCGCCATGCCCGAGGGTCACTGGCTGTATCCGGAAGACCAGAGCGCCGACGTGCCGATGCGCGTCCTGGCCGCCGAGATCACCCGCGAGAAGGTCTATCTGCGTGTCCATGAGGAACTGCCCTATTCGGCCGCCGTCGAGACCACCTCGTTCGAGGACAAGGCCGACGGCTCGGCCCGGATCGAACAGACCATCTACGTCGAGCGCGAGAGCCAGCGCCCCATCGTGCTCGGCAAGGGCGGCCAGACCCTGAAATGGATCGGCCAGAAGTCGCGCGAGGAGTTGACCGAGCTGCTCGACCGCCCCGTCCACCTGTTCCTGACCGTCAAGGTCGACCCGAAATGGCAGGACAGCCGCGCCCTTTACGCCCAGTTCGGGCTGGATTTCGACGTCTAGACTCTTGTTTCAGGTACCCAGACGCGCCGGGGGCCATCCCCGACTGATGATCGCGGCCCTCGTCGGCTTCGTCGTTCTCGTCGCCGGGCTGGTCGGCTGGGCGACGTTCCGCCCGGGCGCCAGCGCGCCCGAGCCGCAGGCCCCGCCGCCGCCGCGCCCGCCCGCCGTTGCGGTCGAGGCCCTGCCGCAACTGAAGGTCCAGATGGACCATTGGGCGGCGCAGAACCGCTTCATGGGCGCCGTTCTGGTGGCCAAGGGCGACGAAATCCTGTTCCGGCAGGCCTACGGCATGGCCGACCGCGCTGCGGGCGAGCCGAACCGCGTCGCCTCCCGCTTCCGCCTCGCCTCGGTCTCCAAACAGTTCACCGCCGCCGCGATCCTCAAGCTTCAGGACGACGGCGTGCTGTCGGTCGGCGATCCAGTGTGTCGCTGGATCCAGCCTTGCCCGGCCGGGTGGGAGCCCATCCGGCTGAGTCACCTGTTGTCCCACACCTCCGGCCTGCCCGATCTGATGGCCCGGCCCGGCTGGGGTATGCGGCGGGTCACGCCGGCGACCTCGGCCGAGCTGACCGCCGACACCATGCGCTACCGGCCCTCGTTCCCGCCGGGCTCGAAGGTCCGCTATGACAACGCCGGCTTCAACCTGCTGGCGGCCGTGGTCGAGAAGGCGACGGGTCTGACTCTGGAGGCCTATCTGAAGCGCAGCTTCTTCGATCCGCTGGGCATGAAGGACACCGGCTCGGACGCCGACGGCGCCGCCCGGGGGATCGTCACCGGCTACGCAAACTTCCCCGCCGGGGTGACCGCTCAGCTGCAGCCCAACGTCTCGATCGTGTTCGGCGCGGGCGCCCTCTACTCCACGCTCGACGACATGATGGTCTGGGAGCGCGCCCTCAATCATGGTCAGGTGCTGTCGGAGCGCAGCTACAGGCAGATGCTGGCCGACCACGCTCCCGCCAACACTCCGCCCGAGCGCGGCCACAAGCGCCGCGACTGGGGCTTCGGCATCTTCACCAACGACCTGGGCGAACAGGTCAAGCCGTCGTTCTACGACCGCCAGATCTATCACACCGGCAGCTGGTCCGGCTTCCGCAACCTGGTCCTGTGGCAACCGGACCAGGACGTCACCGTGATCGTGCTCAGCAACAACTACCATCAGCGCGACCAAGTCTTCCTGATCTCGCAGCAGGCCATGGCCGAGGCCCTGGGCCGCGACTTCCCGATGACGCTGGCGCGCTAGCTCTTCCTGGCCAAGGCCTCGACATGCGCCTGCAGCTTGTTGAGCGTCCCGGTCCAGCCGGCTTCCATGCCGCTGAGCGGGCCGATGGCCGTTTCGGTCGCGGAGATGACCCGGGCCGAGAAGCGCTGGACCGTGCGCCCGTCGACTTCCTCGAACCGCACCGTCTGCTCGACCTCGAACCAGGGCGCGCCATCGGGATCGTTGACCCAGGTCCGCAGCACCAGCCGCTCCGGCTCGACCACCTCGATGAAACGGCCGTCGAACGGATAGTCCATGCCGTCCGGGCCGCGCATGACGATATGGATCGCGCCGCCGGGCCGCGGGTCCACCTGCGCCGACGGCGTGGTGAAATGCTCCGGAGACCACCAGACGGCGAGATGCGTCGGATCGGTCCACATCTTCCACACCAGGGCGCGCGGAGCGTCGAAGGTGCGGTCGATTTTCAGCCGGGTCAGAGGCTCGGGGATCGTCGCGGCGATGCTCATGCCGGCGTCCTCCGCACCGGGAAGAGCGTGCGGAACGCCGGATCCCGCAGCCACAGGCCGCCCCACATGAACAGGCCGAGCCAGACGCCGAACAGGATGTGGCTGAACAGCGGATCCCCAACCCGGATGTGGGTGGCGACGGCCCCGCCGAACACGCCGGTCAGCAGGATGCCGCCCAACAGGCTGGTGCGCGGGACCAGGTACAGGACCAGGGCGATCAGCTCGATCCCGCCGATCAGCGGGCCATAGCCGGGTCCCCAGCCGAGCGATTTCATCGTCTCGTCGACGATGGGCAGGTTCAGCAGCTTGAGCGTGACGTCCATGACCATGAAGAGGACGAACAGGGTGCTGAGCACCCTGCCGGCCCAGACCATCGGTGAGGCCTTCACGACTGGCTCGGCGTCCAGCCGGCCTGCGGCGTGACGTTGATCACCCACGGGATGCCGAACTTGTCCGTGAAGGAGCCGTAGCCCGGCGACCAGAAGGTCTCGCCGAACGCCATACCGACCTTGCCGCCGGCCGACAGGCCGTCGAACCAGCGCGCAGCCTCGGCCTTGTCCCCGGTGTGCACGGTGACGTCGAAGCCGTTCTTGGGCTTTTCGATATTGCTGGCCCAGGCGACGTCCATGTCCGACCCCATGATCGCCTGGTCGCCGACCTGCAGCCAGCAGTGCATCATCCAGTCCTTGTACTGCGGTCCGGTCGGCATTCCGGGCGGGCCGTCGGCATAGGGCATGGCGGCGGTGATCTCCCCACCCAGAACCCCGGCGTAGAATTCGAAGGCTTCGCGGCATTGGCCGCGGAAGCTGAGGCTGGTCACGATCTTCATGGTCGTCTCTCCCTTGGTTTGTCGTTTTAGTCAGTGCCGGTCGGCCGCCAGGAAGGCCTCCAGCCGATCCATGGTGCTGGTCCAGCCGTGCCTGTGCCCGGTCAGGCTCTGTTCCGACTTCAGTCCTTCGTGGGTGAAGTCCAGCCGCGTCTGGCCGTCGGACGTGTCAGCGAACAGGATCGTCACCAGCGTCTCGACCGGCGGCCCGTCCTCATGCGACTCGTCCCACTTGAGGGTGAAGACCAGCCGTTCCATCGGCACGATCTCGCGATAGATCCCGCCCTGCCACAGGTCCTGTCCGGTGTCGGGCGAGCGCAGGCAGGCGCGCCATTCACCGCCGACCTGCAGATCCTGCGAGACGCTGACCGCCGGCCACTCGACCGGACCCAGCCACAGCACCATCACCTCGGGCGTCGTCCAGGCGCGCCAGACCAGGGCGCGCGGCGCGTCGAAGACACGTTGCATGTTCAGGGTCGGACGGGCGACGGGGGCGTCGATGAAGGTCATGGGCGGGCTCTATGGGTCCGAACGGCGGGGGTCAGTGCGGGGTCTTCAGCAGTTCAGCCAGCTGGTCGGCGCATTTGCCCCAGCCGTCGTGGAAGCCCATGGCCTCGTGCTGCTTCATCGTCTCCGCGTTCCAGTGACGGGCGGTCGCGACATATTCGGTCTTGCCGTCCGCCGTGGGCGTCAGCTCGACCGTGGCCACCATGAACGGCTGGCCGGCCGGCTTCCACTCGGGCGTGAGGGCGTCAGTGGTGATCCAGCGCTTGCCCGGGATCACCTCCAGGAAGACGCCGCTGTTGGGGAAGACCTCGCCGTCCGGGCCATGCATGACGAAGTTGAACACGCCGCCGGGGCGCGGGTCGACCTGCACGTCCGACAGGGTCCACGGCCGGGGTACGAACCACTGCTGCAGCAGTTCGGGCGTCATCCACGCCTTCCAGATCTGCTCCGGCGTGGCGTCGAACACGCGGCGCAGACTCAGGGCATGGTCATGCGCCACGCCGTCGGTGTTGCAGGGATTGTTGTCAGTGTCCTGGGCCACGGGCGTCCCCTTTCTGGATTTTCGTCAGATAGGCGTCGAGGCGGTCGAAGCTGGCGTCCCAGTACCGGCGGTAGTGTTCCAGCCAGTCGGCGACGCCCTTCAGGGCCAGGGGTTCGAGGCGGGCAGGGCGCCACTGCGCCTCGCGTCCGCGGCTGATCAGCCCGGCCTTTTCCAGCACCTTCAGGTGTTTCGACACGGCCGGCAGGCTCATGTCGAACGGCTCGGCGAGGTCGTTCACCGAGGCTTCGCCCTGGGTCAGGCGCGCCAGGATGGCCCGACGGGTCGGGTCGGCCAGGGCGGCGAATTTGGCGGAGAGAGGGTCGGTCTGCATGGCGTTCAATCGTGTGTAACTGAGAGGTTAAATGCGCCGGTCGCGATCTGTTGTCAACCGCACGGTTAAATATAATGCGGAACGTCGCCGGAGCGCAGGGATTGAGCAGGTCCACCTGAGGATGACCCATGCGCGCCCTGATCCTGAACTGCACCCTCAAGCCCTCGCCGGGGACCTCCAGCACCGAGGCGCTGGCGAAGGTGGTGATCGCCGAACTGGAGAAGGGCGGCGCCGAGGTCGATCTGGTCCGGCTGGTCGATCTCAACCTCAAGCCCGGCGTGAAGACCGACGAGGGTGAGGGCGACGACTGGCCCGGCGTTCATGCAAAGATCATGGCGGCCGACATCGTCGTCTTCGCCACGCCGATCTGGCTGGGCCAGATGTCCAGCGTCTGCCAGCGCGCCCTGGAGCGGATGGACGCCATGTTCGGCGAGACCGACAAGAGCGGCCGGCCGGTCGCCTTCGGCAAGGTCGCCGGCGTGGTCATCACCGGCAATGAGGACGGCGCCCACCACATCGTCGCCACCGTCTGTCAGGGTCTGATCGACATGGGCTTCACCATCCCGGCCCAGAGCTGGACCTACTGGCACCTCGGCCCGGGACCCGGCGCAGACTACGTCGATACGGATCAGGGCCATGACTATTCCGACCGCGTCGGCCGCAACGCCGCGCGAAACCTGATCGCCTTGGCCAAGGTGCTGACGCCCGACCTCTATCCTGTTCCGG
>JBBRFV010000099.1:0-8172 GCA_038241335.1 Caulobacterales bacterium
GGCGGCGCATCTGTTCAGCGAGATCGAGATCGCCCGGGCGGCGGTCGCGGGCGCGCTGAATGCGCTGGATGCGGGCCGCGAGGACGCCGGTCTGGCCGTGTCGGTGGCCAAGGCCAAGGCCGGGCGCGTCGCCGAACTGGCGGTGCAGGAGGCGGTGCAGATGCACGGCGGGGTGGGCATGACGGATGAATACGACGTCGGCCTGTTCATGAAGCGGGTGCGGGTGCTGAACGAACTGCTGGGCGACGCGGGCTTCCATCAGGAGAGGGTGGCGCGCAGTCAGGGGTTCTGAGGTCAGCGGGTGAAAAGTGCTGGTGAGCAAAGGGTGAGCCGCCGCTGCCGAATTATGGTTCGCTCACTTCTTGCTCACCAGCACACCTCACTCTGCGTGACGCCGCGACCGCCGCCCGCTAAACCGGCAAGCAGGGAGACGCCCATGACTCGCGCCAACGCGCCCCAATATCTGTCCGGTTTCGGCAATCATTTCGCGACCGAGGCCGTGCCCGGGGCGCTGCCCGAGGGGCGAAACTCACCGCAGAAGACGCCGATGGGGCTGTATGCGGAACAGCTGTCGGGGACGGCCTTCACCGCGCCGCGCAGCGAGAACCGGCGGTCGTGGCTGTATCGGCTGCGCCCGTCAGCCCAACATCCGGCCTATCAGCCGTTCGCCCAGGGACTGGTGCGGTCGGGCCCCTTCCACGAGGCGCCGCCGTCGCCGAACCGAATGCGCTGGGACCCGCTGCCGATGCCGGCCGAACCGACCGACTGGGTCGAGGGGCTGGTGACCTATGGCGGGACCGGCGACGCCGAAACTCTGTCGGGCGTGGGCATCCACCTGTATGCGGCCAACCGGTCGATGGTCGACCGGGTCTTCTGTTGCGCCGACGGCGAGTTGCTGATTGTCCCACAATTGGGAGATCAGGCCTTTGTCACGGAAATGGGACGGATCGCCGCCCGGCCGGGTGAGATCGTGGTCATCCCGCGCGGGGTGCGCTTCCGCGTCGAATGTTCCGAGCCGATCCGCGGCTATGTCTGCGAAAACTACGGCGCCGCCTTCCGCCTGCCGGACCTTGGGCCGATCGGTTCGAACGGCCTGGCCAATCCGCGTGATTTCCAGACCCCGGTCGCGGCGTTCGAAGACGTCGACCGGCCGACCCAGTGCGTGCAGAAATTCGGTGGCCGGCTCTATGCCACCGCCTATCAGCACAGTCCTCTCGACGTGGTCGCCTGGCACGGCAACAACGCGCCGTACAAATACGACACCGCGAATTTCAACACGATCGGCACGGTCAGCTTCGATCATCCAGACCCGTCGATCTTCACCGTCCTGACCTCGCCGTCGGACACGCCGGGAACGGCCAACGCCGACTTCGTCATCTTCCCGCCGCGCTGGATGGTGGCCGAGGCGACCTTCCGGCCGCCGTGGTTCCACCGCAACGTGATGAGCGAATTCATGGGGCTGGTCGTCGGCGAATACGACGCCAAGGAGGGCGGCTTCGCCCCCGGAGGCGCGAGCCTGCACAATTGCATGAGCGGGCACGGGCCGGACCAGGCCAGCTACGACAAGGCGGTCGCCGCCGAGCTCAAGCCCGTCAAGATCGGGAACACCCTGGCCTTCATGTTCGAGACGCGCATGCCGATCCGCACCACGGAATGGGCGCAAACCAGTCCGACCATGCAGCTGGACTACGACGACGTCTGGACCGGGTTCGAGAAGGGACGCGTGGAATGAAACGCCTGACCATGATCGCGGCGGTCCTGCTGGCCGCCGCCTGCCAGCCGGCGCCCGGGAAGGGCACGCTCGGCTTTGGCGACGAGCCCGCGCCCGTGGCCGTTCCCGAGAGCCCGGCGGCCGCCGACTGCCTGGCCCGCGGCGGGACGATGCAGCGGGTCGGCCGGATGCAGACCATGCAGTGCGTGGTCCGATACGCCGACGCCGGCAAACGCTGCACCGACAGCGACCAGTGCGCCGGCGAGTGCCGCACGACCGACGTCACGGCGCGGCCGGCCCAGGGAACAGCGGCCGTCGGCCAGTGCCAGGCGGACAGCAACCGGTTCGGCTGTTTCACCCGGGTCGAGGACGGCAAGGCCGACCCCACCCTGTGCGTCGACTGACGGCTGCATCCAAAGGCGGGGCATGCGCGTAGATCAGCCATGACCTTGACCGAGATCGCCGTTCTGCTGGGTCTGAACCTCGCCCTGATCGTGGCGGTGATGCTGGCCCTGTGGGGCGTGGCGTTGCGTCTCAAGGACGTCAGCTTCGTCGACGGCGTATGGCCGCTGGGCATGTTGATGCTGGCCCTCGCCACCCTGCCGCGCACCCACGGCGACGAAACGCGGAAATACCTGCTGGTCTGGCTGTGCGGCATCTGGGCCATCCGGCTAGGCTGGCACCTGTTGAAGCGCTGGCGGGCCCATGGCGCGGACGGCCGCTATGTCCAGATCGTCGAGACCCAGGAGCGGGACCACGGCTGGCGCTTCGGAAAGACGGCGCTGCTGTTCGTCTTCCTGCCGCAGGGCGTCCTGGCCTGGCTGACCTGCCTGCCGGTGCAACTGGGGCAGGTCGCCTTCGCTCCGCCGGTCGGCTGGATCGGCTGGACGGGCGCCGGGCTGGCGGTGGTCGGCATCGCTTTCGAGAGTCTCGGCGACGCTCAACTTTCGGCCTTCAAGCGCGATCCGAAGAACAAGGGCAAGGTCCTGCAGACGGGCCTGTGGCGTTTCACCCGCCATCCCAACTATTTCGGCGACGCCTGCCTGTGGTGGGGGCTGTATCTGATCGCGGCCGAGACCGGGCCGGGGCGGTGGGCCATCCTGGGCCCCATCTTCCTGACCTTCACCCTGACCCGCTGGTCCGGCATCGGCATCAGCGAGAAGGCGTCGAAAAAGGCTCGGCCGGGCTACGAAGACTACATCCGGCGGACCAGCGCCTTTATCCCGTGGCCGCCGAAACCCGCCGCCAAATGACGAAACCCCCGCCGCTTGCGCGACGGGGGCTGACGTATCACGGACCGTGAGGTCGTTAGTGGGCCGGGGCTTCCGGAGCCGACGGCGAGGTGTTCGGCGTGTTCGACGTGGTCATTCCGCCATCAGCGTTGCCGGCCTGTTGCTCGATGCGGTCGGCCTCGGCGTTGAGGGCCTTCTCCTGGCCTTCGTTCGGGGTCGCGGCGGCCTGGGCCTCCAGCGCGTCGGCCTTCTTCTCGGCGGCTTTGTCGGCCGGGCTGTTGCAGGCGGCAAGGCCGGCGACGGCGAAGATGGCGGTGGCGGCGATGATGAGTTTACGCATTGGGACAGTCCCCTTCGTGGATTGGAGACAGACTAACGCCCTCTCCTCGCAAAAGGTTCACGCAGTTGTGAGCGCAGGCTGTGGACATCCTTCCGCACACTGACTCCCGCCGGACGGAGTTACGCAGCATCGGCGAAGGCGACCCGCGCGGCCCCCAGAAGGGCGGCGTGCTGGTGCAGGATCACATGGGTCGGAATGGCCGCCATATAGTCCTGGAACCGGCCCTTGCGCTCGAACCGTTCGCGGAACGGGCTGGCCTTGAGGAAGGGCAGGATGCGCGGGGCGATGCCGCCGGCGATATAGACGCCGCCGCGCGCGCCCGTGGTCAGGGCGATGTCGCCGGCCACGGCGCCGAGGATGGCGCAGAAGCGGGCCAGGGTGGCCCCGCAGGGGCTGTTCATGTCGGTCAGCGCCTCGTCGGTGATCTGGGCCGGGTCCTCGATATGACTCTCGCGCCCGTCGATCTCGGCCAGGGCCCGATGCATGTTCAGCAGGCCGGGGCCGCAGATCAGCCGCTCGATCGAGACCCGGTCGTAGCGGCGGCGAAGGAGGCGCAGAATTTCGTCCTCGACCGCGTCGCCGGGCGCGAAACAGGCGTGCCCCCCTTCGGACGGCATGGCGATCTCATGGCCGTGGACGTCGCGCGCCAGGGCCGAGACGCCGAAGCCTGTGCCGGGGCCGAGCACGGCGATGGCGGCGTGGGCTTCCCCCTCATCCGGCCCGCCGAGAGACGCCAGCTCGTCCCGCGGCACGACGGGCGCGCCCCAGGCCAGGGCCTCGAAATCGTTGATCAGCCGGACGGGGTTCAGACCCAGAGTCCGGAGTTCGGCCTCGGACACCCGCCAGGGCGAATTGGTCAGGTCGATGGCGCCGTCGGTGACGGGGCCGGCCACGGCGATGACCCCGCCGATCGGCTTGACCGCGCAGCCGTCGATGAAGGCCTTCACGCCCCCAAGGAAGGTTGGATGCTCCGAGGCGGGGAAGCTCTGGTGATGCTCGAGAACCGGTCGGCCCTCCACCATGCGAGCGACGGCGAACCGGGCGTTGGTGCCGCCGACGTCGCCTACCAGGAGGGCGGGATCGGCCATCAGGCGTCCACCGTCCGATCGACGATATTGTTGTCCGGCGTGTCGATCCGGGCGGGCGAGCCGACCACCGGCGCGAAACAGATCGACGCCCCTTCCTCGGCCGTGCCGACGACATGCCGGAAGGCGCTGAACAGTTCGCGGCCATAGCCCCACGCCGAGCCGTCGGCGTAGGCTTCGGACCGGGTCGCGGCCGGCCGGGCGGCGAGATCGGACACGCCGACGGTGGTCAGCACCCCGGCCTCGGGATCCAGACGGATGATGTCGCCGTCGCGGACATGGGCCAGAGGACCGCCGGCGAGAGCCTCTGGCGAGACATGGATGGCGGCGGGCGTCTTGCCCGAGGCGCCGGACATGCGGCCGTCAGTGACGAAGGCGACCTTGAACCCCTTGTCCTGCAGCACGCTGAGCGCCGGGGACAGGCTATGCAGCTCGGGCATGCCGTTGGCGCGGGGACCCTGGAAGCGGAGCACCACGACGACGTCGCGATCCAGCCTGCCGTCCTTGAAGGCCTGAAGCGCGTCCTCCTGGGTCTCGAACACGGCGGCGGGGGCCTCGACGATACGTTGCTCCGGCTTGACCGCCGAAATCTTGATGACGGCCCGGCCGAGGTCGCCCTGGACGAGACGCAGGCCGCCCTCGCGGTCGAACGGATCGGAGGCGGGACGGACAATGTCCGTATCCAGACTTTCGCTGACGCCGTCCTTCCAGACCAGCGCGCCGTCGATCATCGCCGGTTCCTGGAAATAATGGTGGATGCCCTCGCCCATGATAGTGGTGACGTCGGTATGAAGGTTGCCCGCCCCGGCCAGTTCGCGGGCGACGAACGCCACGCCGCCGGCGGCCTGGAAGGCGTTCACGTCGGCCGAACCGTTGGGATAGACCCGGGCGAGAAGCGGCGTCACCGACGACAGCTGGTCCATGTCGGTCCAGTCGATCCGCACCCCCGCCGCCCGCGCCATGGCGACCAGGTGGATGGCGTGGTTGGTCGAGCCGCCGGTGGCCAGCAGGGCCACGATCATGTTGACGATCGACTTCTCGCAGATGACGTCGGCCATCCGGCCCTGTCCGGTCCGCGCCAGCTCCACCGCCCGCTTCGCCGCCGCCGCCGTCAGGGCGTCGCGCAGGCCGGTCTCGGGGTGGACGAAGGCCGTCGACGGCATGTGCAGGCCGCCCAGCTCCATCATCATCTGGTTGGAGTTGGCGGTGCCGTAGAAGGTGCAGGTGCCGGGTGAGTGGTAACTGCCGATCTCACTCTCCAGCAAGGTCTGACGATCAACCTTGTTCTGGGCGTACAGCGCGCGCACGCGGGCCTTTTCCTGGTTAGGAATGCCTGAGGGCATCGGCCCGGCGGGGGCGAAGACCACCGGCAGATGGCCGAAGGCCAGCGACCCCATGAACAGGCCGGGCACGATCTTGTCGCAGACGCCCAGACACATGACCGCGTCGAAGGCGTCGTGGGTCAGGGCCACGCCGGTCGACATGGCGATGACGTCGCGGCTGAACAGCGACAGCTCCATGCCGGGGCGACCCTGGGTGACGCCGTCGCACATGGCGGGCGTTCCACCGGCGACCTGGGCGGTGGCGTTCACCTCGCGGACGGCGTCGCGGATGATTCCCGGGAATCGCTCGAACGGCTGATGCGCCGACAGCATGTCGTTGTAGGCGGTGACGATGCCGACATTGGGCTGGGCCCCCGACATGGCGGTCAGCTTGTCCTTCACCGGCGCCCCGGCGAAGGCGTGGGCCCAGTTGGCGCAGCTCAGCTTGGCGCGGCCCATGCCGCTGTCGCGGGCGACATCCATGCGGCGGACATAGTCGGCGCGGGTCGCCTTCGAGCGCTCGACGATGCGGGCCGTGACTTCGGCGACGACGGGATTGAGCTGAACCATCAGGCGTTCTCCGTCCACAGAACATCGAGCGGGACGTTCGCGGAAATCAGGGCGGCGACGGGCCGGGTCTTCGGATCACCCGCGGCCTCGCGCTCGAACACCGAACGCTTGGCGCTGCCGGTCAGGGCCAGGACCACGCGGCGCGCGCCCATCAGATACGGCAGATTGATCGACAGCCGCTCCCGGCTCGGCGCCGCGCCGTCACGGCCCTGCGGCACGCCCAGCACCGCGGGCTTCAACTCGGGGGAGAGCAGGGCCTTCAAAGTCGGGCTGCCGGGGAACATGGAGCAGATATGGCCATCATCTCCCATTCCGAGAAGGACAGCGTCCAGTGTTCCACCCTCGGCCGCCAGCGCATGGGCGGCCAGGACGGCGGCGCGGTCGACGGTGACCTCGGCATGGAACATGGGCACGAAGCGGGCCGCCGCCGCCGGGCCGGTCAGCAGGGTCTGTTTGATCAGGGCGGCGTTGGACTCCGGCGACGACTCCGGCACGTAACGCTCGTCAATCAGGCCGACGGCGACTTTCGCCCAGTCGAGATCTGTCCGGGCCATGACGCGATAGATCGGCGCCGGGGTCGAGCCGCCGGACGCTGCGAAGACCGCCTTGCCGGTCTTGGCGATGGCGGCCGCGAGGGTGTCGGTCAGGCGTGTGGCGCAGGCGGCGGCCCAGTCCGGGCCGTCGGCGAACGTCTGGATATCGGCCATCAACATCCTCCCGTCTGCTCCTGGAGCGCGACCTCACGCATCGCCGGTGTTCCAGTGACGGCCTGTGCGGGAAAGCAGGTAGCCCGCTTCCTGCGGCCCCCAGGTTCCGGCGGCGTAGTCCTTGGGCTTGAAGGCGGCGCCGGCCCAGGCCTCGGAGACTTCGTCGACCCATTTCCAGGCCTGCTCGGCCTCATCGCGGCGGACAAACAGGGTGGAGTCGCCGTTCAGTGCGTCGAGCAGCAGCCGTTCATAGGCGACGCGGCGGCGCGGCGGCTTGGCGTCCTTGTCGTCCTGCCCCCAGGACAGGCTCATGCGGATCGGCTGCAGCTGCATGCGCTGATCGAGGCCGGGCTTCTTGTTCATCACCGACAGCGAGATGTCCTCGTCGGGCTGGAGTTCGATGACCATGCGGTTGGCCTGGACATGTCCGCGAGCGTCGTGGTCGAAGATCGAGTGCGGCAGGGGTTTGAACTGGATGACGATCTCGGTGCGCTTTTCCGGCAGCCGCTTTCCGGTGCGCATGAAGAAGGGCGTCCCGGCCCAGCGCCAGTTGTCGATATCGGCCCGAACGGCGACGAAGGTCTCGGTGTCCGACGGCTGGCCGCGCTCGGCGTCATAGCTCTCGACCGGCTTGCCCTCGACGGTGCCGGCGACGTACTGGCCGCGCACGGTGACGCGCTCCACCTCCTCGTGGGTGACCGGCCGCAGCGAGCGCAGCACCTTGACCTTCTCGTTGCGCACCGAGTCCGGATCGAGGTCCGACGGCGGCTCCATGGCCACCAGGCAGAGCAGCTGGAGCATGTGGTTCTGGAGCATGTCGCGCAACGCTCCGTACTCGTCATAATAGGGCCAGCGGTCGCCGACGCCAACGGTCTCGCCAACCGTGATCTGGACGTGGTCGATGCTGAGGTTGTTCCACAGCGGCTCGAAGATGGTGTTGCCGAAGCGCAGGGCGATCAGGTTCTGGACCGTCTCCTTGCCCAGATAGTGGTCGATGCGGAAGACCTGCGACTCGCTGAACGCGTGGGCGACGGCGTCGTCGATCTCGAGGAAGCTCTTCAGGTCTCGGCCGACCGGCTTTTCCAGCACCACCCGATCCTTCGGGCCGGCCAGGCCCGCGGCTTTCAGGGCGGTGACGATGCGGCCGTACAGCGACGGCGAGACGGCGAGGAAGCTGGTCACCCCGTCGTCGTCGACCCTGTCCT
>JBBRFV010000100.1:0-8109 GCA_038241335.1 Caulobacterales bacterium
TGTCACTCGAACCTCCGGGATATCCCGTAGGTGAAAGACCGGAATTTCGCCACCCCGCCGGGACGGCTACTTCGACGGTCATCGGGCTCCAACGCCTGGCCATCTCCAGACCGGAAAGCATTCATGTCCGCTCCCCTCGTCGATCTCTCGGTCCACCACGATCCCAAGGGCGTCTCCGACCGCGTCGCCTTGGGCTTCGTCAAGGCGCTGCGCTTCTTCGCCGACACCTTCTTCGCCAAACGCTACGGCCACCGCGCCGTGGTGCTCGAGACAGTCGCCGCCGTGCCCGGCATGGTCGGCGCCACACTGACCCACCTGAAGGCCCTGCGCCGGATGAAGGACGACAACGGCTGGATCCGCACCCTGATGGATGAGGCCGAGAATGAACGAATGCACCTGATGACCTTCATCGAGGTCTGCCAGCCGACCCTGTTCGAACGCTTCATGGTCATCGCGGTGCAGTGGGTCTTCTACCTGTTCTTCTTCGGCCTCTACCTCGTCTCCGCCAAGACGGCGCACCGGGTGGTCGGCTATTTCGAGGAAGAGGCCGTCCTCAGCTACACCCACTATCTGGCTGAGATCGACGAGGGCCGCAGCGCGAACGTGCCGGCGCCGGAAATCGCTCTCCGCTACTGGAACCTGCCGGTCGGCGCGACCTTGCGCGACGTGGTGCTGGTGGTCCGCGCCGACGAGGCCCACCACCGGGACGTCAACCACGGCTTCGCCAATGAACTGTGCGGCGCCGACCCGATCCCGGTCGCGCCCTGCCCGACGCACGTCGAGCTGCAACCGAACTGGAAGGCCGCCGCCTGAGGCGCGCTGCGCGGCGCGGCGGGGAGACCCGTCGCGCCAGCCTGTCTGTCTGACTGGACCCCCGACATGGCCCCCAAAGCCCTGCCCGCCGCCTGGCGGTTTCACGCCGAGCAGAACCTGCCGCGATACACCAGCTATCCGACGGCCGTCGCTTTCGAGCCGGCGCAGGGTGAGGTGGAGGCCCGGCGATGGCTGGCGGCCACCCGCCCGGAGGATGCGATCTCCGCCTATGTCCATGTGCCTTTCTGCAAGCGGATGTGCTGGTACTGTGGTTGCCAGATCAGCGTCTTCCACGAGTATGACCGCGTCCGGGCCTTCTACCAGACGCTGCGGCTCGAAGTGGATCTCTGGGCGGACGCCATGGGACCTCATGCGGGCGCAGCCCACCTGCATTTCGGAGGCGGCAGCCCGAACGCCCTGTCGCCCGATGATTTTCTCGGTCTGGTCCGCCACATGGCCGAGCGGTTCCGCCTGCGCCCGGGGGCCGAGGTCGCCGCCGAACTCGATCCGGGCATGCTGTCCGACGCCTTCATCGACGCGGCGGGCGAGGCCGGAGTCACCCGTGTCAGCCTCGGCGTCCAGAGCTTCGACCCCGAGGTGCAGGCCAAGGTCAATCGCATCCAGCCTTTCGAGATGGTGGCGGCGGCCAATGATCGGCTGCGGCGGGCGGGAGTCGGCGCGATCAATTTCGATCTGATGTACGGCCTTCCCGGCCAGACGCCGGACAACGTCGCCGCCTCGACCGCGGCGGCCGTCACCCTGCGCCCCGACCGGGTGGCGGTGTTCGGCTATGCGCATGTGCCGTGGATGAAAAAGCACCAGGTGATGATCAAGGAGGCCGATCTGGCCGATGTCTCCGGCCGTTGGGAACAGGCCGAGGCGGCTGACCAGATGTTGTTGTCCTCGGGCTATGTCCGCATCGGCCTGGACCACTACGCCCTGCCCACGGATCCACTATCCATCGCGGCGACACGGGGCGCTTTGCGCCGGAATTTTCAGGGCTACACCGACGACCCCGCTCCGGTGCTGGTTCCGATCGGCCCATCCTCGATCGGGCGGTTCGCCGAGGGCTTCGTGCAGAACGCCATCACCACGGATGTATGGGGCCGCGAGGTCGAGGCCGGCCGCCTGCCGATCGCGCGCCGGCTCGCCGTGACCCTGGAGGATGGTCTGCGCGCGGCGGTCATCGAACGGTTGATGTGCGACCTCGCCGTCGATGTCGGCGCCCTGTGCCGTGACCACGGTTTCGATCCGGCAGCCCTGGACGGCGCGGTGACCGCCGCCGGCGCCCTGCAGGCCGACGGCCTGTGCGAGGTAATTGGCCGGAAAGTACGCATTCCCTCCGATGCCTCCCGGGTGATGCGCGTCGTCGCGGCCTGCTTCGACGCCCGCCTTCCTGTGAGCGTCGCGCGCCACGTCCGCGCGGTCTGACCCATCGCCCGGTCATTCCCCACTGGGGGAATCCCTGAGTTTGCGCGAGCGCAACGTCAGGTCACGCTCCATACGCGATCAGCGCAAAGAGGCCGAGGTGGGGGCATCCCGGGCGGCCGGAGAAAATGAGATGACAATCAAGAGACTTTGGCTGCTCCTGGCCGTGGTGATGACGGCGTCGTTCGCCGTGCTCGGACTGCAGGGGCGAGAGATTCACAGACAGGCGCCGCCCATCCCGGCGCAGGTGGTCGATGCCTCCGGCGCGGTGCTGTTCACCCGCGACGACATCCAGACCGGCCAGCTCGCCTGGCAATCCATGGGCGGCCAGCAGGTCGGATCGATCTGGGGCCACGGCGGCTATGTCGCGCCGGACTGGTCGGCTGACCAGCTGCACCGGGAATCGGTCGCCCTGCTCGATCTCTGGGCAAGCCGGGAATACGGCATGCCTTACGCCTCCCTGGACACCGAGCCGCAGGCAGGCCTGAAGGCCCGTCTGAAGGCCGAGATGCGCACCAATACCTACGATCCGGCGACGCAGACCATCACGGTCTCGAACGACCGGGCCGCGGCCATCCGCGAGGTCAAGGCGCACTATGTCGCCCTGTTCAGCGCCGATCCCGCGCTCGAAACGCTGCGCGAACAGTACGCCATCGCCAACAATTCGGTGCCGGACGCCGGCCGTCGCAACCAGATCGCCGCCTTCTACTGGTGGACCAGCTGGGGCGCCGGAACGAACCGGCCGGGTGACAGCATCACCTACACTTCGAACTGGCCCCACGAACCGTTGATCGACAATGTTCCGACCTCGGCCAATGTGGTCTGGTCGGTCGCCAGCGTTCTGCTGCTGATCATCGGCGTCGCCGCCCTGGTCCTCTGGCACGCCAGCACCCGCAAGGAAGAACACGTCGTCGTCCCGACCAGCGATCCGCTCGGTTCGATGAAGCCGACCCCTTCGATGAAGGCGACGGCCAAGTATTTCCTGACCGTCATCGCCCTTTTCCTGGCCCAGGTCGGCCTCGGGGCGATCACCGCCCACTATGCGGTCGAGGGTCATGACTTCTACGGCATTCCGATTTCGGAATGGATTCCGTACGCCATCACCCGCACATGGCACACCCAGTTGGCCATCTTCTGGATCGCCACGGCCTGGCTGGCCACGGGGCTCTACATCGCGCCGATGATCTCCGGCCATGAACCCCGGTTCCAGAAGCTGGGCGTCAACATCCTTTGGGTCGCCCTGCTCATAGTCGTGGTCGGCTCGATGGTCGGCGAATGGTTCGGCGTTCAGCAGGTGTTGGACCTGAACACCAACTGGTGGTTCGGCCACCAGGGCTGGGAATACGTCGACCTCGGCCGCTTCTGGCAGACGCTGCTGTTCGTCGGATTGCTGCTGTGGCTGCTGCTGGTGACCCGCGCCCTGTTGCCGGCGCTGAAGTCGCCGTCCGCCGCAAAGCCCGTGATCGTGGTGCTGTTCCTGTCCACGGTCGCCATCGCGCTGATGTATGCGGCCGGCTTCATGTGGGGCAAACACACCAACATTTCGATGGTCGAATACTGGCGCTGGTGGATCGTCCACCTGTGGGTCGAGGGCTTCTTCGAGGTGTTCGCCACGGCCGTGATCGGACTGCTGTTCGTTCGGCTGGGCCTGGTCCGGGCGGCGACGGCCAACATGGCGGTCATGTTCGGCACCATCGTCTTCATGACCGGCGGCGTACTGGGCACGCTGCACCACCTCTATTTCGCGGGCACGCCCGTGTCGGTGCTGGCCGTCGGTTCGATGTTCTCGGCGCTCGAAGTGGTGCCGCTGGCCCTGATCGGCTTCGAAGCCTTCGAAAACTGGCGCCACACCAAGGCCGCGCCCTGGGTCAAGCTCTACAAATGGCCCATCCTGTTCTTCGTCGCGGTGTCCTTCTGGAACCTGCTGGGAGCCGGCGTCTTCGGCTTCATGATCAACCCGCCGCTCAGCCTCTATTACATCCAGGGTCTGAACACGACCGCGACCCACGCCCACGCCGCCCTGTTCGGCGTCTACGGGATGCTGGGCATCGGCCTGCTGCTGTTCTGCTTCCGCGGCATCTTCCGGTCCGAGGCGTGGAGCGACAAACTGCTGGGCTGGACCTTCTGGCTGCTCAACGGCGGCCTGTTGATGATGGTCTTCCTGTCCCTGCTCCCGGTCGGGGTGGTTCAGGCCTTCGCCAGCATCGAGCATGGCATGTGGTACGCCCGCTCGCCGGCAGTCATCCACTCGCCCCTGGTCCAGATGCTGGTGTGGATGCGGATGCCGGGCGACATCGTCTTCAGCCTGGGGGCGTTGTGCCTGGCGACCTTCGCGGGTCGTCTGGTGATCGGGAGCCTCAAGCCCGGGATCGCGGCCGAGCCGGCTGTAGCTCCTGCAGAGTAGTTGCGGGATCAGGGAGCGGGAGGGGCGACGCCTCTCCCGCTTCGCGTTTTTCAGGAGTTCAACGTTCATGGGCGCGACGCGCAACGAAATCCGGGCGTGGAAGGGCGCCCCGGTCCTCACCTACGGGTTCCGGCCATTCTTCCTGATGTCGGCGATCTGGGCGGCGCTGGCCGTGCTGATCTGGATTTCGGCCTTCCTTCTGGGCGACGGAACCATCGGCGGCGCAGACGGGCGACAATGGCATATCCACGAAATGCTGTTCGGCTACGGAGCCGGGGTCATCGCCGGCTTCCTGCTCACCGCCGTGCCGAACTGGACCGGGCGATTGCCGGTTTCCGGCGCGCCGCTGGCGTGCCTCGCCGCGCTCTGGATGCTGGGCCGGGTCGCGGGGTTGCTGCCCCTGTCGGTCTCCCTGCTTGCAGCGGCGATGGACGCCGCCTTCCTGATCGTCTTCGCCGCCCTGGTGTGGCGTGAGATCCTCGCGGCCGGGAACCGCAAGAACCTTCCGGTCGCTGTCATGGTCACCGTCCTCGCCGCCGCCAATATCGTCTTCCATGCCTCGGCCCGGTGGCCGCAAGCGGGGCCAATTGGTGAACGGGTCGCCGTCGCCGCGATCACGGCCCTGATCGCGCTGATCGGCGGGCGGATCATCCCCAGCTTCACCCAGAACTGGGTACTGCCGCGAGGCTTGAAGGGACCGACGCCGGTTGGGCTCTTCGACAAGATCACGCTCGTGGTCACTGTCGCCGCCCTCATCCTGTGGGTCGCCGCTCCGGCTCAGGCCGTGACGGGCGGAGGCCTGATCGCCGCCGGGCTCCTGACCTTCGTCAGGCTGTTGCGCTGGCGCGGCTGGCGGACCTGGCCCGAGTCGATGGTCTGGATCCTCCATGTCGGCTTCGTCTGGCTACCGATCGGCTTTCTCTTGCTGGGCGGTTCGGCCCTCGCCCCCGCGGTCTTTCCGTTCAGCGCCGGCATCCACGCACTGACGGCGGGCGGCATCGGCGTCGTGACGCTCGCGGTGATGACCCGCGCCACCCGCGGCCACACCGGACGGCCGCGCGCGTCTGATTTCGCCACCACGGCGATATACAGCCTGGCGATCGGGGCGGCGGCCGTTCGGGTTCTCGCGCCGTTCCTGACCGAGCTGATGCCCACGCTTCTCGCGGTTTCGACGGTCCTCTGGGTCCTCGCCTTCGCCGGTTTCGCCGCCGTCTATGGCCCGATGCTCTTGCGGAAATCCCTCTGACCAAGGTTGCGGCGGCGCAAAGCCGCCGTCGTCCGCCGGGTGGATGATCGGGCCATGAAACAGCCCCTCTTTCCCAACGATCTCAACGGCTACGCCGAGCCGTTCGTCACGTCCCCGCTCGGCCTCGCCGCCGCGGTGGCCGCCGCTGTCGGCGGGGCCGTTCGGCCGCTGTCCGCCTGGTCTTGGCGCGCGTGGCCGGGACTCCTGACCTGACCGACGCCAGGCTGAAACCGCCGTGGTTGATCCGGAACAACGACGGCTGGTTCCGCCTGCGCCACTCGAACCTCCCCGGGAGACCCAGATGTCAGAGTCCAAAGCGTCGGCGATCGCCTCGACCTTCTTCCCCGGGACGAGAGGCGAGAACGAAGGCTGGATAAGGTCCGAGATGCTCGGACTGCTTGATCAGTGGTTCGACTGGCGCAAAAGCCTGTTTCCCGCCGATCTCGCGGCGATCCCGCCCGAAACGGCGGAGCGAAACGAGGGCCGGGCGGCCCTCTCGAGCCACCTGGAGGAACTGGCGCGGGCGCTCACGGCCGAGACGCCGACCCACACGCCCCGCTACATAGGGCACATGAAGGCCGAGATTTCCCTGCCGGCCCTGTTCGGCTGGCTGGCGGCCATGCTGCACAATCCCAACAACACCTCCCAGGAGGCCAGTCGCGTCGGCTCGGTGATCGAGACCGAGGCCGTGGCCATGCTGGCCCGCATGCTTAGCTACGATCCGGATCAGGCCCAGGGGCATTTCACCTCGGGCGGTACGGTGGCGAATTTCGAGGCCGTCTGGCGGGCGCGATACCGGCTGGACCATTGGCTCAGCCTCGGTCTCTACATCGCCGAAACATCGGGCGAACCGCTCGACGTTTTCGCCGCCGCCCATATGGGCTGGGACCGGTTCCGCGATTTGTGGGACCAGCATGGACTGACCGACGCCACCCTGCGCCGCTACAGTGCGGCGGCTGGCAATCCCGCCGCGATCTGGGCCCGCATCAGCCGTGCCGCCGGGGCCGACTATCTCGGGCCGGTGCTGCTGGCCCCCGGCACCAAACACTATTCGTGGCTCAAGGCGGCCAATGTCTTCGGTCTGGGCGAGGATTCGCTGTGGAGCGTCGCGCTCGACGCCGAAGGTCGCCTGGACGTCGACGACCTCGACCGCCTGGTTCGACGCGCGAGGGGGGAGGGGCGTCCCGTCCTGATGGCCGTCAGCGTCGCCGGCACGACGGAGACCAGCGAGATCGACCCCATCGGAAAAGTGCATGATCGCCTGGAGGCCTGGGAGCGCGACGACGGCGTCCACATCTGGCGCCACGTGGACGCGGCCTACGGCGGGTTCCTCTGCGCCGTCCTTCGCGGCTCGGACGAGACGGCGCTGTCACCGACCGGCGCCGGGGCGCTCAAGGCCATCGCCCGGGCCGATTCGGTCACCATCGATCCGCACAAGCTGGGCTACGTCCCCTATGCCTGCGGGGCCTTCCTGACCCGCGACCGGGTCCGCTACGCCGTGTCCGCCTTTGACGCGCCCTATCTCGACCGGCCTGAACTCGGCGAGGGCAAATGGGCCTCGACCCTCGAGGGCTCCAGGTCCGCCGCCGGGGCCGCCGCCACCTGGCTGACCGGCCGCAGCATCGGTTTCGGCCCTGACGGACTGGGGGCCCTGCTGGCCGAGACGGTGCGCACCGCGCGCGCCTTCCGGACCGCGGTGGGCGAAGCCGTGCCCCAGGCGCGCTTCCTCGACCCGCTCGACGCCAACATCGCCTGCTTCTCGCTGGCCTGGGATGGTGAAGCGCTGTCCAGCTCGAACGCCCGGACCGCCGCCCTGTTCGACGCCATCCACGCCTCGACGGAGCTATCGGTTTCGCGGACCACCCTCGGCGCCGAATACGCGCGCCTGATCGACCGGCACGTGGCGGGGTATGACGGCGACCGCGACGTGCCGGGGCTGGTGCTCATCCGCTGCGTATTCATGAACCCCTATTGGGCCGCGACGTCCAACCGAACCCTCCTGTTCCCCCAGTTCGCCGACTTCATCCGACGCCACGCGGCGGACGGGCCCGTCCAGGCCCTGCGGGGCGCCGCGTGACGGCGGTGGCGGCAGAGGGGATCGAGGCGGTCTGCTGCGGGTGTGGCGGCGCTGACGCGTGACCTGACGGCCGCCCCATGGCTCGGCCTAAGGAGATTCCCCGAGGTGATCCCCGGCCCTCGACGTGGAATGCTGTGGCCT
>JBBRFV010000101.1:0-8071 GCA_038241335.1 Caulobacterales bacterium
CCAGGCCGCCGGTCGAGTGATACAGGGGCAGGACGTTGAAGGTGACGTCCTTGTCGGTCGCCCCCGTGGCCCCGGCGAAGGCGCGCATATAGGTGCGGGCCCGGGCGTGGGTGATCTTCGCGGCCTTGGGCAGGCCGGTGGTGCCCGAGGTGTAGATGTACAGGGCGGTGTCGCGGTTGGTCAGGCCCGAGCGGATCGCGCGGTTCGGCCGCACCGACGAGCCGCTGCGCACCGGCTTGTCGAGACCGCGCCGTTCGTCGGCCTCGTCCTCGTCGCGCAGGCCCAGCACCCAGAGCATCAGGTTGCGGCCCGCCAGCGGGCGCGCCTCCTCGACCCTCTGCCAGCAGTCGTGGTCGGTGACGATCTGCGAGGCGTTGGAAATGCTCAGGCAGTGGGCCAGGGCGTGGCCGCTGAGATTGGTGTTGATAAGGGCGGCGCCGACGCCGACCTTGGAGAAGCCCAGCCAGGCGGCGATGTATTCGGCCCGGTTCAGCATCACCAGGGCGATGGTGTCGCCACGCTTCAGCCGACGGCTCTGCGCCCAGTGGCCGAACCGGTTGGCCATGGCGTCGAGGTCGCGATAGCTGATCTCGCGCTGGTCGTCCTGGATGGCGATCCGGTCGCCGAAGCGGTCGACGGCTTCTTCCCAGTCGTCACAGACCAGGTCAGGGCTGTCGAGTGCGATCGGCTTGATGCGGTTGAGCAGGCGGCCCAGCCCCTTCGCGAACTTCATGTCGCGTCGGATGTTCGCCACCAGACCCATCGTCGCAATCGCTCCTGGAGACGGCCGTGCTCCACCGTCCTGATGGGACAAGCGGAGGGGGTCGGTCAACCGGCAGGGGAATCTCCGGGGCTTTTCCTGGGAGAGCAGTGTCGGTTTGCTTGAGCGGCGTGGCGCCGATGCGTCGGCGCCGTCGCGTCACCCTGTCGAGACCTGATCGCCGCTTGAAGGACAGTCCCAACCAGCGTCTAATCGTCGAACAGGGGTTGACGACGTGGGGTCGACCGCCCCGTCGGGGACTTTTTCATGCGTCTGCTCATCGCCGCCGTTTGCGCGCTCGCCTTTGCGGCGCCCGCCATGGCCCAGGACTTCAACGCCACGCCCAACTACGGCGAGTTACACCTCGCCCCCGGTTTCACACCCGACCCGGCCCTGATCAGCATGCGGGCCGGCGGTGACATAGACTCCTCCTCACATTTCAAGGGCTGCAACGGCTTCGTCACCAACGCCCCGGATATCCGCCTGTACTGGGACGGGACCGGCTCGCTCCAGTTGAAGATTTCCGCTGTGTCGAACGCCGATACGACGCTGATCGTCAACGGGCCCAACGGAACGTTTTTCTGCGATGACGACTCCGGTGACGATCTCAACCCGTCACTGACGCTCGGCTCTGCCGCCGGTCGTTACGAGATCTGGGTCGGCACGGTCTCGAGGGGCGACTCCAAGCCTGCCGTCGTGTCGATTTCGGAACTGTCGAGCTTCTAATTCTGGACCGCAAGTAAAAATCTCTACCTGAAGAGAACCGTTGTCGCCTCACATGTGGCGACAACGGTGTTTCTTTTAGACGGGGTCGAATTGACGGAACCCTGATCTCCCCTACCTGTTTCTGTTCCCGAATATGGAGGAACAGAGATGTCCGTAACCTATCCCAACGCCGAAGCTCGACCGGTCCCTGCCGCGACTGTAACTGAGGAAAACTTCGTTCCAGTCTACGCTCGCAGTCGCAAGACCACCCGTTCTTCGGGCGGCAAGGTGAAGACCTGGATGATCCTGGCGCCGATCGGCGTCCTCGTCCTCGGCGGCGTGGCCGCCGCCCTGATCATGGCGCCCCCGGCCGAGAACACGTTTGGCGAAGCGCCGACCCAGGCGCGCATGCCCACTGCGGCCGAAGCGGCTGCCCGGGAGGCCCTGACGTCGACTGCGGCTCCGACCCCGGTCCGCATTGAGCCCGCTCCGGTTCGCGTCGCCGCCGCTCCCACCGTCCGACAGGCAGCGCCGGTCCGCCGCGTCGCTCCCGCGCCGACCGCCCGCCGCGCCGCCCCTGTTGCGGCTGCCCGGGTCCAGACCCCCACACCGGTCGCCGCCCCGCAGCCCTACGCCGCCCCCACCTCGACTCTGAACAGGGCGCCCGCGACGCCGGCTCCGGCGCCGACGCCCGCCGCGCCGCCTCCGATCGTGGTTGAGCCCCTGGGCTAGACCACAGGTCTCAAACCGAAGAAGCCCCGGCGCTCCCCCGCCGGGGTTTTTTCTCGCTTGACGTCGGCCCCGGCGATCAGAATGCGGGAAATTCGAGGCGGCTGACGTCGTAGCCGAGGGCTGCTGCGCGCCCGGTCAGGCGTTGGCGTTCCGCAGGAGAGGGAACCCGCCGCGCGTAGATCCACAGCCGGTCGAAGGTCGGGTCGGCCGAGATGAACCAGCTGTAGTCGTCGTCGTGATCCAGAATCCAGAAATCCCATGTGACGAGGCCTGCGAAATAACGGGCGCGGAATTTGGCGTTGGTTCCGGGATCGAGGATTTCGGCGCGGGCCCCGATGGCTTTCTCCCTGCCCGTCGGGGAGCCCGAGCGACAGGTGTCGCGCAGGACCAGACTGTCGGCGTCGGTCAGGGAGTAGGTGGTGGCGCCAGCGACACAGCCGTCGGTCATGCCCATCGGCAACCGCGCGATCTCCAGCCAGGTTCCGCTGTACAATCGGGCGGCGTCGACCGCTCGGGTCGGCTGGGGCGCGCGGACGTCCTGCGGGCGCGGCGCGGTTGCGCAGGCGGTCAGGAACAAGGCTGCGGCTGCGGCGCAGGCGATCGATTGGATGGACATGGACGTCTCCGGAACCGGGGCGGTTCGACGGATACGCGCGGGGTTCCGTTTCGGACGGCTCAGGTCAACAGATCGCGTGGCGGGCGGATGCGGCGAAAGCGGGCCTCGACGAACGAGAACACCCCGAAGGCGACGAACCCCAGCGCCGCCAAGGCAAGGACCAGGTCCCCGGCGGGCTGGCGGGTGACGGCGTCGAGCGCCGCGCTGAAGCTGGTCACGTCGGCGGCCGACGACCTCAGACCGGCGAGGACGACGAGGATGGCCAAGGGGATATAGGCCAGACCGCGCGCCACATAGCCGGTGCGCGCCAGCGGGGCGACGCGCCGGCAGGTCTTCTTCGAACAGGCCAGGTATTCGGTGAAGTCCTCGTTCCATGACCGCCGTACGGTGACCACACCAATCCCGAACAGGAACACCCCCCCGGCGACAAGCAGCCATTGACCGAACGGCAAGGCCAGAACCCGGGCGGCCTGGTGGTGGCTGCTGGCCACATCGACGGCCAGGGGATTTCGGGGCGTATGCCACAGCAGCCTGAAGGCGCTAACGGCCAAGGCCGCATAGGCCAGGCCGCTGATCGCCTGACCGAGGCGCTGGTTGATCCCGGCGCGCGAAGTCCCTTCGTGGTCGGCGTCGAACACCGCCTGCAGCACACGCCACATGACGAAGGCCGAAAGGCCAAGACCGAGCAGGGCCAGCCACACCCGCCCCAGCGGCTGTCCAGCCAGCCAGGCGATCGCCCCCTTGGTTCCGACCGCGTTGCCGGTCATGCCCACGGTCGCGCCGAGGGTCAGGACACCGACCGAAAGATAGACGAAGCCCCGCGCGCCGAAACCGATGCGGGCGGCGAGTTCGATCAGAAGATGCAGCGGCGGAACGCGCCGGAGCAGCGGCACGCGACCCCGGCCGCTATCCCCGAGGCGGGCCAGTCGATGTCTGAGTGTTCCGAGCGGTGAGGTCATGGCGGTGGGAAACACGCGAAAGCGCGCAAGGCTCCGCTTGTGCCGGCCTTGAGCATGGGCTCTCGCCTTCATATCTGGGAGCGGCCCAGGGAGGGGCCCGCATGCAACCCGTCATCGTCATCGAAGGTCTGACCAAGACCTACAAATCGGGGGTGCAGGCCCTCAAGCCCATCGACCTGACCATCGCCAAGGGTGAAATCTTCGCCCTGCTGGGACCCAACGGAGCCGGCAAGACGACGTTGATCTCGATCCTCTGCGGCATTGTCACCCCAAGCACGGGCAGGGTGATCGCCGACGGACACAACATCCAGTCCGAATATCGCGCGGCCCGGTCGAAAATCGGCCTGGTGCCGCAGGAGCTGACCACCGACGCCTTCGAGACGGTGCTGGCCACCGTCACCTTCAGCCGCGGCCTGTTCGGCAAGGCGCCGAACCCGGCCCATATCGAGCGGGTGCTGCGCGACCTGTCGCTGTGGGACAAGAAGGACGCCAAGATCATGACCCTGTCCGGCGGCATGAAGCGCCGGGTCATGATCGCCAAGGCCCTGAGCCACGAGCCTGACATCCTGTTCCTCGACGAACCAACGGCCGGCGTCGACGTCGAGCTGCGCCGGGACATGTGGTCCATGGTGCGCAAGCTGCGTGAGAGCGGCGTGACCATCATCCTGACCACCCACTACATCGAGGAGGCCGAAGAGATGGCCGACCGGGTGGGCGTGATCCTCAAGGGCGAACTGATCCTGGTCGAGAAGACCTCCGACCTCATGAAGAAGCTGGGCAAGAAGACCCTGACCCTGAATCTCCAGGAGTCTCTGGCCGCCGTTCCGGCCCAGCTGGCCGAATGGGCGCCGACGCTGAAGGCCGACGGGAATGAACTGGAATACGTCTTCGATTCCAATCTCGAGAAGACCGGCGTGCCGTCGCTGCTCCGGCGCCTCGCCGACCTCGGCATCGCCTTCAAGGACCTGAACACCAGCCAGAGCTCGCTGGAGGACATCTTCGTCAGCCTGGTCCACCAGGACAAGACTCCGGGAGCCGCCGCATGAACGCCCTTCGCTTCAACGGCTATGGCGTCTGGGCCATCTATCGCTTCGAGATGGCGCGCGCCCTGCGCACCGTCTGGCAGTCGATCGTCACGCCGGTGATCACCACGGCCCTGTATTTCGTCGTCTTCGGTTCGGCCATCGGCAGTCGCATGACCGAGATCGACGGCGTGCCCTACGGCGCCTTCATCGTGCCCGGCCTGATCATGCTGAGCCTGTTCACCCAGTCGATCTTCAACGCCTCGTTCGGCATCTACTTCCCGAAATTCACCGGCACCATCTACGAAATCCTCTCGGCTCCCGTGTCGCCGCTCGAGATCGTACTGGCCTATGTCGGCGCAGCGGCGACCAAGTCGGCGGTTCTGGGGCTGATTATCCTGGCCACGGCGGCCTTCTTCGTGCCGCTGCAGATCCTGCATCCGGTCGAGATGCTGGCCTTCCTGATCCTGATTTCGACGACCTTCAGCCTGTTCGGTTTCATCATCGGCATCTGGGCCAACGGCTTCGAGCAGCTGCAGATGATCCCCATGCTGGTGGTCACGCCGCTGACCTTCCTGGGCGGGTCCTTCTATTCGATCGACATGCTGCCCCCTGCCTGGCGGACGGTGACCCTGTTCAATCCGGTGGTCTATCTGATCTCCGGCTTCCGCTGGACCTTCTACGGCAAGGCCGACGTCGGCATCGGGGCCAGCCTGCTGGCCACCAGCGGCTTCCTGGTCGTCTGTCTGCTGATCGTCGGCTGGATGTTCCGCACGGGCTATCGGCTCAAGAACTAGGGTTTGATCAGGGTCGGATCTCGCCTACGCCCGATTCTGACGCAGGCCTGTGTTTCAGTGTCGGATCCTGGCGCTCCTCGGCCCGGTCTTTGAAACGCCCATTGAAGCCCATCGGACCGAAGTGACCGAAAGTGTCCCACGAAATTTGCGCGGACACGGCCACTTCGAGGGCGTCACGAAACGGGCAAGATCGACGGACACCTTGTCCGTCTCTTCGCGTTTGTTCGAAGCGCGCCGGAGCTGGCGCGGGAGTTTGCATGTCCGACGACGCCGATCCGAAACCCTCCGCGCCCTTCGCGCGCAAACCGGCGGCCTGGGGCCGTCCGCCCCCGACGGTGTTCCGCGCCGGGCCGCTGCCAAAGGGCGGGCGGCTTCCGCCGCTGCCCGAAGCCCCGCTACCCGCCTCGACCTTCTCTGGGTCCCCGACCGGCATCTTCAGCGGCTCCCTTGTGCCGCGGGCCGCGCCGGAACCGCCGCGCGCCTCGCCGGAAACCACGACGGAACAGGCGGTCTCGCCCGAGGCCGCCGCCCCCATCCGCCGCGCTCCGGAACCGGATCTGATCGTGCGGCCACTGCCGCCGGTCGAGACGCCGGTCGTCGCCGGGCCAGCGCCTGAACCCACGATCGAGCCCTCACCCGAGGTCAGCCCGGCGCTGATCGCGGCCACCGCGCGGCGCAGGTCTTCGGGACGCCGGCCGCTCTACGCCGGTCTCGCCGCGGTTCTGGTCGCCGCCGTTGCCGGCGTCTGGTGGATGAACCGGCCGGCGTCGCCACCCGCGCCCGTTTCCGCCGTCGCCGCCCCGCCGCCCGCCTCGATCGCCGCCGTCGCCGCGCCCCCGGTCTTGCCGCAGCCGGTCGCTTCGGTGACGACGGCTCCCGTCGCACCGGCGGCCGTCCCCAGCCCGCCCGCAGCGATCCCGACGGTGGGGCGTCCCGTCGCGCGGGTTCGGACGGTCCCGGCGACTCCCGCCCGCACATCGCCGCCGACAGCCGCGCCCGCGACTGCCAGTCCTCCGCCGCCCGCGATCCAGACCACGCCGCTGGTGATCGTTCCAACCCCGCCCGCTGGCCCGCCGCCGACCGTGGCGCAGCCGTCGGCCGCCGATCCGGATGCGCCGGTCGTGACCCGGCCGCAGCCGCTGGACAACTAGATCAGGCGGTTCTGAGGGTCAGGTAGCCGCGCTCGACCATGCGGCGGAGCCCCTCGTAGGCCTCGGCCAACTCTTCATAGGCGGTGCGGGCGCTGGTCAGGCGGGCGATCTGGTCGGGGGTCGAGGGCGCGCCGGATTCCGATAGCCGCAACGCTTCGCCGGCCCATTTGCCCCGCGCGGTCGCCGTCATGACCGCCAGCCGCTGGAAGGTCGAGGCGTCCAGCCCGGTCAGCATCTGGCCAACCACCTCGCGGTTCGAGACGAAGGCGGCGTAGTCGATCTGCTCCAGCAGGCCGCGCAGCTTGCGCTGCTCCTGGGGGTCGGTGTCCTGCGGCTCGAAATGGTCCCGCTGGCGACGGTAGCTGGAGGTCTGGATGGTCGACATCGCGGCGCTCTCACAAGGACGAGGACGGAGCCTGCGCCGCATCGATTAACGGGGGGTTGCGGGCCCGCCCGGGGCGCTTCACCGTCCTGTGCGGACATGATTGAAGACTGAGCTGTGGATGCCCGCCCCGCCGGCCGAGGACTGACCTCAGCCCAGCAGGTGCAGGTGTTCGATCAGGATCTGGGCCCCGATCCCGATCAGCAACAGTCCCCCCAGCAGTTCGACGATCGAGCCGAAGCGCCGGCCCGCGGCCTTGCCGATCAGCAGGCCCAGGGTCGCCAGGGCGAAGGTCGTCACGCCGATGCTGACCGCGATGACCGCGATCGGGGCCCCGATCAGGGCCAGGGTCACCCCGACCACGCAGGCGTCGATCGAGGTGCCGACGGCCGTGGCCAGCAGGGACCAGCGGCCGGACGGAGGAGGCCCATCGTCGGCGCCGTGGCCGGGCGTCAGCGCCTCCCAGATCATCTTGCCGCCGACCAGGCCCAGCAGGACGAAGGCGATCCAGTGGTCGATTTCGGCGACGAAGGCGGCGGCGGCGAGGCCGAGGCCCCAGCCGATCACGGGCGTGATCCCCTCGACGACGCCGAAGACCAGGCCGGTCTTCAGGGCCCCGGGCAGGGTCGGGCGATGCCGGGCCCCGCGGCCCAGGGCGGCGGCGAAGGCGTCGGCGGACATCGACAGCGACAGCAGGACGATGCCCAGGGGGGTGAAGACGTGGGGAAGGGCTTCGGCGGTCATGGGCGGGGCCTAACGGGGGCGGGGGCGGGGCGCAAGCGGCGCCTCACCGCCCCAGCGCCGCCCAGCCGAATTCCAGCAGCGGCATGACGTCGTCGACGAAGCCGGCCAGCGTCTCCGGCAGGGCCGGGCTGGCGATCTCGGCGCCGGTCAGGGGGCGGCGGGCGAACCACTGGGTGCGTTTGAGCGCGCCCTCGACCGGCGCG
>JBBRFV010000102.1:0-8002 GCA_038241335.1 Caulobacterales bacterium
TGGCTGACGCCCGACCTCCGTGACCATCCAGCCCGCCAGCACCGCCAGGAAGCCGGAGGGCCCCATGGCCACGCAGAAGCGCAGGAACCAACGGCTGTCGAACAATCTGCGCCGCCAGATCAGGAAGGCCCCCACCCCGCCGAGCGCGATCATCAGCAGGCCCAGCCCGACCATGATGCGGAAGCCGAAAAAGGGAATGACCGGCGGCGGTTGATCGGCGCGGGGCCAGGCGTCCAGCCCCTTGATGACGCGATCCTTGGGCACGTTCTGGATCAGGTTGCCGACCCCGGGGATCGACACCTCCAGATGGTTCTTGCGCGCGTCGCGGTCGGGGATGCCGAACAGGTTCAGCGGCTGGTCAGCCTGGGTCTTCCAGTAGCCCTCGATGGCCGCAGTCTTGGACGGCTGGTGCTCATGGGCGACCTCGCCCGACCAGTGACCGGCCATCACCTGCAGCGGCGCGACCACGGCGATCATGGCGATGGCCATGACCAGGGCGATGCGGCTTTCGCTCCAGCCCCCGCCCTCCCCGGCCTTCTCCTTGAGCACCCGGAAGGCCGAGGCGGCCCCGACCACGCAGGCGGTGGTGAGGTAGGCGGCCAGCAGCATGTGGACGAGACGCGAAGGGAAGCTCGGGTTGAAGATGACCAGCCAGAAATCGGTCGCCTCGAAGCGGCCGTCCGGCATGATATGAAAACCCTGCGGCGTCTGCATCCAGCTGTTGGCCGACAGGATCCAGAAGGCCGAGATCATGGTTCCGACGGCGACCAGCACCGTGGCGGCGAAATGCAGCCGGGGCCCGACCTTCTTCCAGCCGAACAGCATGACGCCGAGGAAGGAGGCCTCAAGGAAGAAGGCGGTCAGCACCTCATAGGCCAGCAAGGGACCGATGACGCCGCCGGTCAGACGAATGAACTCCGACCAGTTGGTCCCGAACTGGTAGCTGAGCACCACGCCGGAGACGACGCCCATGCCGAAGCTGAGGGCGAAGATCTTGACCCAGAACAGGTAGAGGGTCCGGAACTGCTCCCGCTTCGTCCGCAGCCACAGGCCCTCGAGCACGGCCAGATAGCTGGCCAGGCCGATAGTGAAGGCCGGGAACAGGATGTGGAAGGCGATGGTGAAGCCGAACTGCAGTCGTGACAGCAGCAGCGCGTCGAAGTCCACGATGGTTGGCCCCGGTTGATCCTGACGCCGACAATGCGCCCGTCAGGGGGTCGGGTCCAATCGGCGGGAATGTCGCGCGGCACGGCGCCGCGTCGGGCCCCTGCGGTGGGCTCAGGCCGCGGGCAGTTCGACCCAGAAGGTCGCGCCTTCGCCGGGCGCCGAGACCACGCCGATCGTGCCGCCCTGAAGCTCGACCAGGCGCTTGGCCAGGGCCAGGCCGACGCCGTGGCCCTCGATGGTCGAGCGCTCGAGGCCCAGTCGGTTGAAGGCCTCGAACAGCTGGGCCTGCTTTTCGGGCGACAGGCCGGGACCGTGATCGATCACCTCGATGCGCACGCCATCGTGGATACGGCCGGCGCGGAACAGGATCACTCCGCCCGAGGCTCCGTATTTGACTGCGTTCGAGGCCAGATTGGAGACGACCTGGGTCAGGCGCTGGGAATCCGCGAGCGCGATCAGGCCATCCCCTTCGCTGATGACTTCCAGCCGCAGGTTCTGCGCCTCGGGACGCAGTGCGGTGGCGCGCCGGACATCCTCAAGCACGCCGGGCACGTCCGTGGGGCGCAGCTCGACCTTGACGGCGCCGGACTCGGCCCGCGCCACGTCGAGCAGGTCGTGGGCGAGCGCCTCGACCTGACGGGCGGTCTTGACCAGCATATCGGCCATCTCGGCCTGGGTGGCGTTGATCTCGCCCAGTTGGCCGGCCTTCCACAGTTCGCCGATGCCGATGACGCCGCCGACCGGGCTCTTGATCTCGTGGGCGACGTTGGCCAGCAGGCGAGACTTGGCTTCGGACGCCCGTTCGGCGCGGGCCTGTCCGGCCTTGGCGCGGTCCGACAGCCGGTCCCGTTCTTCCAGCAGGGAGGCGACCAGAAGGATCGGCATGTAGCCCAGCAGGACCAGCAGCTGCGCCATCATGGCGCGGTCGGCGCCGGCGAAGGGCGTGGCGTAGGGACCGAACCCCCGCATGCTGCCGCCGACGGCGATGACGGTGATGACGACGAGGCCGGTCGTGACGCCCATCACGCGCAATCTCACCGCGATCAGGAGCAGGATGGGCAGGATGCAGAATCCCAGCGACAGGTGCACGCGCGAGAACACCAGCAGGCAGGCGCCCGTCAGCGCGGCCAGCAGAAGCGCCGCTTCAACCAGACGAACCGGGTGGCGCAGCCGGACCAGTTCGCGCCGGGTCAGGGCCAGACCGAAGCCGGACAGGACCGCGATCCCGAGCGCGTGGCCGAACCACCAGGTGCGGGCGGCGTCGAGGAAATCGGCCCCGTTGAGCCACCACAACATCCCGCCGGCGAAGGCGGCCGCCGGAATGGGCGCGATGATGGCGGCGCTCAGAAGGAAACGGCATGCACCTTCGACGGTGGCGAGATTCAGGGTGGGGGCGAACCGCCGGGCCAGAAGCACGGCGGCCACGATCTCCAACATGTTGGCGACGATGAACATGGCCGTCAGTCGAACGGAATTGCCCGCCAGCAGCTCACCCGCGGCCAGGCCGACCGCCACGAGGGCGCCGAAACACAGGTCGTAGGAGGGGCCGCGGGAGGTGCGCAGCCAGACCGCGACCGCGAGGCCGCCGGCGCCCCACAGGGCGGCGACAAGACCTGCCGAACGGGCGAAAGTCAGGGCCGCCACGACCAGCACCATCACGCTGATGGCGGTGAAGATCGGGGCCAGCGGCTCGCGGAAGAAGGCGGTTGCGCTGTTGGAATAGACCGAAGCATCCGCGCGCGGATTGGCGGCGACCGGCGGGGTCGCGGCGGCCGATGGGGACAGGTCGAGCGCGGGGCTCAGGGGCATGTGGGTCTCGGAAACACGGACGGTCTACCGATGGCCTAGCGCATTCATCCTAATATCCCCTGAAGTCAGGGCTTGAAGGCCAGAACTTCGTCGAACTCCCGAACCGCCTGGGCGGGCCCTTGCGGGTGGCCCCAGACGGCAGCGGAGACGGCGATGAAGTCGGCCCCGGCACGGGCCAGATCGCCCGCCGTCGCGGTGGTGATCCCGCCGATGGCGACGCAGGGTATTTCGACCGTCTCCTGCCAGATGGTCAATATCTCCGGATGCGGGCGATGGATCGTCGCCTTGGTGTCGGTGGGGAAGAAGGCGCCGAAAGCGACGTAGTCGGCCCCCGCCTCGGCGGCGTCCATGGCCAGCTCGCGGCTATCGTGGCAGGTAGCCCCGATCATGGCGTCCGGCCCCATGATGCGCCGGGCCTCGGTCACCGAGGCGTCGGTCTGGCCCAAGTGAACCCCGTCGCAGCCCGACCGCTTGGCCAGATCAGGCCGGTCGTTGAGGATGACGGCCACGCCGTGCGCCCGGGCGACAGGCGCGAGCGCCTCGACGGCGGCCAGCACCGCCGCGTCGTCGACGTCCTTGAGCCGGATTTGCAATGCCGCCACGTCTCCCGCCCCCAGCGCCGCCTCCAGCGCGCCGGCAAAGGCCGCGAGATCCGGAATGGCGGGCGGCGTGATCAGATACAGACGGCTGGACGGGCGCTCGGGTATATTCGGGGCTTTGGCCATGGGCGGGAAGTGCGACGGCCAGCGGCCGACGTCAACGCCTGCGCATGCGAACGACTTGCAATCGCCAGGACCGGGATGATAGAGAGAACCATTCGCAATCGCATCGGATTCGCCTGCCGTGTACGTCTGCAACTGCAACGGTCTTCGCCAGCGTGACGTCGCCGCCGCCATCGAGGCTGGTGCGACCCGTCCGCGCGAAGTCTTCGCCCGCAACCAGTGCGCGGTCCAGTGCGCCAGATGCGTCTGCGAGATGCGCGAGATGATCCAGCAGGGCCAGCAGGCCTTCGCCATGGCCGCCGAATAGGCCGCGAAGGCCGGTCGCGCCCGCTCATTGGTCTGCGATCCACTCTCACGTCCACAACCCGGGACGCGCTGTGCTAGACGGCAGGTCGACAGGCGCGCGGTGAGTCCCTCGGCGCCGACGACAGGAAGGCGCGACCATGAAGGGCGATCCGGCGATCATCCGCACCCTCAACGCGGTGCTGACCAACGAGCTGACAGCGGTCAACCAGTATTTCCTGCATGCGCGGATGTTCGAGAGCTGGGGGTTGAAGCACCTCGGCCAGATCATCTACGACGAGAGCATCGGCGAGATGAAGCACGCCGACATGCTGATCAAGCGCATCCTTTTCCTGGACGGCCTGCCCAACCTGCAGGATCTGCACAAGCTGAAGATCGGCGAGCGCGCGGTGGAATGCCTCGGCGCGGACCTGTCGCTGGAGCTGGGCGGCCGCGACACCCTGATCGCCGGCGTGACCCAGTTCGAGGCGGCCAAGGACTATGTCAGCCGCGAGATCCTGATGCGCATCCTTGGCGACACCGAGGAGCATATCGACTTCCTCGAGGCCCAGTTCAAGCTGATCGAACAGCTGGGCGAGCAAAACTACCTGCAGTCCGCAATGACCGAGATCGCGCCCGACAAGAGCGCCACCGGGAACTGACCCCTGCCCGGCTCATTCCGGCTTGATGCTGGAGAGAGCCGGATGACCGACATCGACGAGGTGCTGGACGACGCGCGGGACGCTGCGACCGAGTTCCTGAACGCCGAGGGGCGTGGGACCGGCCATGTGCTGCTGGGCGTAGCCCTGACGGTCGGGTTCGCCCTGGCTGCGACGGTGTTCGCACGGCAGACCATTCGGCCCCGACCCGAACATCTGGCGAATGACGATGCACCGAACACCGAGCGACCGCGTGGGCCGCTGAGCCTGATCCTGCCGGCGGTGTTCTCGGTGACCACCCTGTCGGCGGTCAGGGTCTGGAATGCCCCGCCCGCCCGGGAAAGGACCATCGCCATGGGCCTGTGGGCCGCGGCGCAGGCGCTGAACGCGGTGTGGATCGCCCTGCGCCCCGCCAGCCGATCGCTGCAGAGCGCGGCGGCGATGTCGACGGCGGGCATGGCGGCGGCCTTCGCCCACGAGGCGCGCAGGCTCGACGCCCGCACCGGCAAGCTGGCGGCCCCCATGGGCGGCGGAACGCACCTGGCCAATCTGGTGCAGGGAAAGTCGCCCGAGCAAGCGACGCTGCACTAGCCGCCGCGCCCGCGAACGGCCGATCCGAAGTGTCCGTGTCCGCGAAACATTCATGGGACATTTCGGACACTTCACTGGAACGGCGCCGATCCGGAAGTGTCCGTGTCCGCGAAAATGCGTGGGCCACTTTCGGACATTTCGGACAATTCGATGGAACGGCGTCCTGACGATTTCAAAGACCGGACCCGACGAGGCGTCGGGCGATCGGCATACAAGCACGCGCCTGCGTCAGATTCGGTCGTACAGGAGGATGGCCGGGCCTCCCGCCTTGCCCGAAGGCCCGGCTTCCTCTAGGGACTGCGCCCGTTCCGCGCGCCGCGAGGGCTGCGCCCAAACCTTTCCGAGACCTCATGAAGATCAACGGCAACACCATCAAGCCAGGCATGGTCCTGCAAGTGAACGGCGGCCTGTGGGTGGTCACCAAGGCCAGCCACGTCAAGCCGGGCAAGGGCGGCGCCTTTGCCAACGTCGAGGCCAAGAACCTCGAGACCGGCAACAAGCTGAACGAACGCTTCCGCTCGGAAGACAAGGTCGAGCGCGTGACCCTCGACCAGAAGGACTTCTCGTACCTGTTCGACAACGGCGACAGCCTGGTCTTCATGGACGACGGCAACTACGAGCAAATCGAACTGCAGAAGGACTGGGTCGGCGAAGACCGCATCCCCTACCTGCAGGAAGGCATGAAGGTCGTCATCGAGATGCACGATGACCGTCCGATCGGTCTGACGCTGCCGGACCAGGTCAATCTGGAAGTGGTCGAGACCGAGCCGACCGTGAAGGGGCAGACCGCCTCGTCGTCCTACAAGCCGGCCATCGCCAACAACGGCGTGCGCATCATGATCCCGCCGTACATGGGCGTGGGCGAGAAGATCGTCGTCGACACCACAACGGGCGAGTACGTCCGGCGGGCGGACTGAGGTTTTGGTGAGCAAGGGGTGCTAGTGAGCGAGGGGTGAGCGGCGACGCCGCCGCATCTTCCTTGCTCACCTCCTGCTAACCAGCACTTTTCACCGACGCCTCAACGGACGTCGTCCTTTTGAACTTCTCCGCATGTCCGGGCCGAGCGCCTTGGAGGGCATGCGGACCAGGAGATTCCCCATGGCCCTCGCCTCCGCCCTTCTCACCGTCATGATGGACGCGGTCCGCAAGACCGCCCGGCCGATGCTGCGCGACTTCGGCGAAGTCGCCGAGTTGCAGGTGTCTCGCAAGGGTCCCGGCGACTTCGTCACCGCCGCCGACATCAGGGCCGAAGACACCCTGTACGAACTGCTGATGAAGGCCCGCCCCGGCTACGGCTTCCTGGGCGAGGAGCGGGGCATGATGGAAGGGACGGACAAGTCCCATACCTGGATCGTCGATCCGATCGACGGCACCACCAACTTCATGCACGCCATGCCCCATTTCGCCATCACGGTGGGCCTGCAGCGCTATGCGCCCGACGGCAGCTCCGAGATCGTCGCGGGGGTCACCTACAACCCCGTCATGAACGAGCTGTTCTGGGCCGAGAAGGGCAAGGGCTGCTATCTGAACGACAGCCGCATCCGCGTCTCCGGCCGCCGCGACCTGTCGGAGAGCCTGATCGCCACCGGCCTGCCCTTCATCGGCAAGCCCGGCCACGCCCAGGCGATCAAGGACATCCACGCCATCGGCCAGCGCGTCGCCGGCATCCGCCGCCTGGGCGCCGCCTCGCTGGACTTCGCCTGGGTCGCCGCGGGCCGCTACGACGCCTATTTTGAGCGCGGCATCAACCCGTGGGACGTGGCGGCAGGCATCCTGTTCGTCACCGAGGCGGGCGGCGTGGTGACCACCATCGACATGGACGGCGACCCGATGAAGGGTCAGCAAATCCTGGCGGCGAACTCCGAGCTGCATCCGCAGCTGCGGAAGGTGCTTCAGGCCAGCTGACGCCCGTCCCGGAGAGCCGCGACTGGTCCCTGACCGGTTTGCCGCCGGCCGAGCGGTCGGCAGGGTCGGGGCATGGATCCGATCCTTACCCTGCACATCACCTTCGGACTGGCCTGCGTCGTCGTCGGCGCCCTGCCCATAATGACCCGCAAGGGCTCATGGTCGCACCGGATATCGGGGCGGCTGTTCGTGTTCCTGATGATCATCCTGCTGATGGCGGCGTGGCTCCTGACAGCCCTGCATTTCAGCGCCTACCTGCTCGGCCTCTCAGCCACAGCCTCCTATCATGTTTTCTCCGGGGTCAGGGTCCTGGGCCGCAAGCGTCCCGACCTGCGGGCCGACGATCGGGCGCGGCCTGTCGACTGGATCGCCGCCGTGGGCGTGGTCGTCGTCGGCTTGGTGGTTCTGCGCCTGATCGCGACGGGCCAGTCGGAGGGACCGCCGGCGGTCGCCGGCGGCCTCGCCTTCGCAGCGGCGACCTTCGGGGCATGGGACCTGTGGCGGTTCGCTCGCCCGAAGGACTGGCCTTTCTCGCCGAACCTGTGGACCTATGAGCACCTGACGAAGATGCTGAGCGCCTACAGCGCGGTCCTCAGCGCCTTCTCCGGCAATGTCCTGACCGTCCTGCTCACCCCCTGGAGCCAACTTTGGCCGTCCCTGTTCTTTCCGAGACTGGCGGCGATCTGGATCGCATTCGTGAGGGGGCGGCGACGGTCGTCGGCGATCGCCTGAGCCGGTTACCGACGGCGGCATGGGTCGCCCTGTTCGCCGCCTACGGTTGGATTGCCAGCACCGTCTGCGCCGCCTGGTTCCTGCGCCGGGCGGCCACGGCCCGCGGCGAAAACCTCGACGTCGGAACCTCGCTGG